>JAIXXP010000022.1 GCA_027490665.1 Cryomorphaceae bacterium
TCCCTCCGACTCCACAAAGTAAAAGCCCTCCGAAAGAGGGCTTTTTTAGTTAGCACAAATGAGGAGTTGTCCTCAAATTTGTGAAAGCTTTCTTTCATATTGCTCTCCACAACGTCTTCCATAAATAATTATAGGCGCAGTTTGAAAAGTTTTATATAAAACTTTTAAGTACATCATATGTTAAAACCATGGATAACTTGAAATCAAAATTCTGCTAGGTTGAATTATATGATAATTTTGCCGACGATAAAAAAAAGAAAAAGAATGCTTCAGCTATTAAATGACAAAAAGCATGTTTTGCCCATTTTTAATTGGTTCTTTTTTCTTTTGTTTTCATTTTATCCACTTGCTCAATCGAATGGAATAGAACTGTTCGAAAACCTTGTTTCAACAGAACAAATGGAGGTGCAAGGTGAAGCAGATCAGAACGGTGTTCTGAGCGAAAGCTCAGATCCTTCGGAAGCAAAATTATGGATCTGTCAAAACCTCGAAGATTTTCAAATTTACTTTATTGATTGGAACGAAGCCCCTCGCTTTGATCTCGCCAAGCCTCTCCCCTCCTTAACGAGTAAGGACATCCTCATTCCACCCCCACAATTCTAATTGTTTCTTCAGCTCGTCGTTCTTTCCGAACGCAAATTGCAAGTTTTAACAATTAAAATTCCTTCACGTGCGCACAATTAGCATTTTTATTACTGCCCTCTTCGGGCTTATCTTTTCATCTTGTTCAACCGAAAAAGCCGACGCCAAAAAAGAGCGTTTCCCAGTTACAACTCCACTTGTAATAGATACCAATTCGCATCTTGACTATGTGGCCGAAATCAAAGCTGTAAAAAATATAGAAATCCGAGCAAAAGTATCTGGCTTCTTGGATCGTGTCCATATCGATGAAGGAGCTGAAGTTAAAGCGGGGCAGCTCTTATTTTCAATTGATAACCGAGAGTATAAAGAGGAGCTAGAGAAAAAACGAGCGCAAGTAAAATCAGTTCGTTCAGAAGTAAAAAACGCTGAATTAGAGCTTCAAAACAGCCAAAACCTTGTCAATAAAGGAGTGATTTCAAAAATTGAACTAGAATTTGCTAAAAATAAACTTGCAGCAGCTCATGCCAAAGTTGAAGAGGCCATTTCAGAAGAAAAAAAGGCCAAACTCATGTTGTCATTTACTGAAATCAGGGCGCCATTCTCTGGAGAAATCCATAGGCTCCCCGTAAAAATCGGGAGTTTAATTGACGTAGGTACCTTACTCACAACCCTCTCCCAAAACGACGAAGTTTTTGCTTATTTTAATGTATCTGAAAATGAATACCTAGACTTTATGTCGGGGCTCACTAAAGTAAACAAAGAAGAACGCTTGGTCAAGCTCGTTCTTGCGAATGGTAAAACACACAGCGGTATAGGTGTCATTGAAACTATGGATGGTGAGGTAGATCAATCCACAGGAAACATATCATTTAGAGCTCGGTTCAAGAATACAGATCGCTTGTTAAAACATGGCGCTAGCGGAAAAGTAAGAATTGCCAAAAAATTCAACCAGGTATTGGTCATTCCTCAGAAATCTACTTTTGAAATCCAAGATCGAACTTTCGTATACGTCGTTGGCAAAAATGGAAAGGTTCGTATTCGACAAGTAGGTATCTCAAACAGGATACCTCATTTATTCATCATTTCAAATGGTGTTAGCCCAGATGAAAAAATCATTTACGAAGGCGTACAATCAATTACTGAAGGTACACAAATAAAAGAAGCATATATTCCCATGAAGCGTATTCTTGGTGAATTGTCTAAGTTATAAACACCATTTTTGACATGATTAAAAAATTCATTGAACGACCGATTCTATCGACGGTCATTTCGATTTTTATTGTGTTGCTTGGCGTGCTTGCATTAGTCGGGCTACCAGTTACTCAATACCCTGATATTGCTCCTCCTGCAGTTTCGGTTGTCACGAACTACAAAGGAGCCAATGCAGAAGTCTGCTCAAAGGCTGTAGTTACACCTCTTGAACGTGCAATCAATGGCGTTCCCGGAATGACCTATATGTCATCGGTATCGGGAAACGACGGCATGAGTGTCATTACGATTTATTTTGAGGTCGGGACAGATCCGGACCTCGCTGCTGTAAATGTCCAAAACCGAGTTGCCACGGTATTGGATGAATTGCCAGAAGAGGTCATTAAAGCTGGGGTTTCAACAGAAAAAGAAGTGAATAGCGTACTGATGTATATCAATCTCAAGAGCAAGGATCCGACTTTAGATGAAAAATTCATTTACAATTTTGCCGATATCAATGTACTACTTGAACTGCGTCGGATCAAAGGTGTGGGTTATGCCCAGATTATGGGCAGCCGTGAATACGCCATGCGTATTTGGCTCAAACCGCATCGGCTTGAAAGCTACGATATCTCCGCAGAGGATGTCATCAAAGCATTGCGCGATCAAAACATTGAAGCAGCGCCAGGAAAAATAGGTGAAAGTTCGGGTAGAAAATCACAATCGATACAGTATGTTTTGAAGTATACTGGCAAACTTACTGAGCAAAAGCAATATGAAGATATCGTGATTAAAGTCAGTGAAACCGGAGAACTACTCAGATTAAAAGATGTTGCTGACGTAGAGTTTGGTTCTGAAGAATACGATGTGATTTCAAAAGAGAATGGTTATCCTTCAGCTGCAATTCTACTCAAGCAAAGACCTGGATCCAATGCGAGCGAAGTGATCCAAAATGTAAAGAACCGACTTTCGGAACTTAAAGCTAGTAGTTTCCCACCAGGAATGGACTACACCATTAGTTATGACGTTTCGAGGTTCCTCGATGCGGCAATTGGCGAAGTTATCAAAACCTTAATTGAGGCGTTTATCCTTGTTGCTTTGGTGGTCTTGCTCTTTCTACAAGACTTCCGCTCCACTTTGATACCAATTTTAGCGGTTCCTGTGGCATTAATAGGAACATTCGCCTGTATGCAACTTTTTGGTTTCTCTATCAACCTACTGACCTTATTTGCATTGGTACTTGCCATCGGAATTGTAGTAGATAACGCCAGCGTTGTGGTGGAGGCCGTGCACGCGAAGATGCACGAAAAGCACATGGATGCCAAATCTGCAACAATTGAAGCTATGAACGAAATAAGCGGTGCTATTCTCGCCATTACGCTTGTGATGTCTGCTGTTTTTATTCCTGTTGCTTTTCTTTCCGGACCAGTTGGTGTTTTTTACAGGCAGTTTTCGCTCACAATGGCTATCTCAATTGTCATTTCTGGAATAAATGCCTTAACACTCACTCCAGCCTTGTGTGCTTTGCTACTCAAGCCAATCCATATTCCAGAGAAAAAAAATCTTCTGCAGCGGTTTTACGCCTCATTTAACCGGAGATATGACCAGATTTCTGCGCGTTACCGCAAAATACTTTTACTTATTGTGAACAGAAGGGTACTGACTTTTGGTGTCTTACTCGGATTCATTGCGCTAACATGGGGTTTTGGCAAAGTGGTTCCGTCCGGCTTCATCCCGACCGAAGACCAAGGTGCCATCTATGCAAGTGTAACCACACCCGTGGGCTCTACACTTGAACGCACTGAAAGCGTCATGAATGAAATTGATAGAATTGCTCAACAACTCACCGAGGTAGAATCGATTTCGAGCTTATCTGGCTACAGTATGGTAACCGAAGGAGTTGGAGCCTCTTTTGGGATGAGTACCATCAACCTCAAACCTTGGGGTCAAAGAGAAAAGAATACAAAGGAGATAATTGAAGCATTAGTGCAGCGCACCCAACACATCAAAGGTGCAGAAATTGAGTTTTTTCCGCCGCCTGCCGTTCCAGGATTTGGAAATGCAGATGGTTTCGAGCTGCGCTTATTGAACAAAACTGGGCGCAATGATTTACAGGACATGAATGAGGTGCTCAAAAAGTTCATCAAGGAATTGGAACAAAGACCAGAAATTGGAGCTGTCTTTTCGACCTTCAACCCGACCTTTCCACAATACTTGATACATATTGATCCAGATCATGCCGCAAAAAAATACATTACGCCTGATGCCGCCATGGCTAATCTTCAAAGCTTAATTGGAAGCTATTATGCCACGAATTTTATCAGATATGGGCAAATGTATAAAGTCATGATCCAATCAGACCCAAAATACAGAGCTCAACCCGATGACATCCTCAAACTACGGATCAAAAATTCTAAAGGAGAAATGGTTCCGTATAGTGCTTTTACAAAAATTGAAAGAGTATATGGCCCCGAACAATTGACGCGCTATAATATGTATGTTTCGGCGCTGCTCAATGGTTCTCCTGCAAAAGGTTATAGCAGTGGAGCCGCTATTACAGCTATTGAACAAACAGCTGCCAAACACCTTCCGAAGGGATATGCTTACGAATTCTCTGGCATGACCCGAGAAGAGGTTCTGTCCGGCAACCAAGTTGTGGTCATTTTTGCGATCTGCTTGTTATTTGTTTATCTCTTGCTTGCAGCGCAATATGAAAGCTTCTTACTCCCGCTTCCTGTTTTGCTTTTTCTACCGATAGGCGTTTTTGGCTCCCTACTTTTCTTGTGGCTTTTCGGATTGGAAAACAACATATATGCGCAAGTTGCAATGGTTATGCTTATTGGGCTTTTGGGCAAGAATGCCATTCTGATCATAGAATTTGCCATTTTAAAACAGAACGAAGGACAGACCATACTGCAAGCGGCAATAGAAGGTGCAGAAGCGCGTTTAAGACCAATTCTCATGACTTCATTTGCCTTTACCGCTGGGCTGATACCGCTTATGCTTGCAAGCGGAGCTGGCTCTATTGGCAATCAAACGATAGGATCTGCTGCCGCCGGAGGCATGCTCCTCGGGACCATTTTTGGTGTACTCATTATTCCTGGGCTCTACTTCATTTTTGCAACACTTGATCATAGATTAAAATCTAAAAACAAATGAGAATCCTATTTTTATGCACAACTGTTTTGTTGCTCGCTGCCTGTAAATCTGTTGACGATTTGCAGCAAGAATCCATTTTGCTTCCTGAGAAATATGCTCAAAACGAAGCTTTGATCAACATAGATTCTTTAGCAAATACGGATAGTACAAAATCAGTTCTGAACTATCAATCCTTTTTTAATGACTCATTGTTAGTCGCGTTGATTGATTCCGCCCTGATCGCCAATCCTGATCTACGCATAGCCAATGCGCGCATCATGCAAGCCCGTTCGAGTATTCTGCTTACAAAAGGGCTCCGGGCTCCAAACCTCGGCCTTTCAGTAAATAATGGTGTCCAAAGATTTGGATCTTACACAATTGATGGTGTCGGAAATTATGACACACAATTCTCACCTAACCTTACCGAGGAACAACAAATTCCAAATCCAGTTCCTGATTACTACGCGGGTTTCTATAGTTCTTGGGAAATCGATATTTGGGGAAAGTTCAAAAATCAAAAAAAAGCAGCCCAGAACCGATTTTTATCTAGTGAATTTGGCCGTAATGTGGTCCTTACAGATCTGATCGCTGAGTTGGCCACAAAATACTACACACTTATTTCATTAGATCGCGAATTGGAAATCATCAGTCAAAACATCGTACTACAGGAGAATGCACTTGAATTAGTCAGGGCACAAATGGAAAGCGGACACACCACTGAACTCGGGATACAGCTTATTAAAGCCCAAGTACTAAGTGCAAAAAACCTATACATTGAGGTAGAACAAGAAATTATTGAAAATGAAAATGCCATCAATATTTTGCTGGGCAGGTATCCGCAAACTGTTGCGAGAACAAAATTTACAGGAGTAGAGCCGTTTTCTGAAAAGCTAGAAGTGGGAGTGCCTTCTGCATTGTTGAGACGCCGACCGGATATCAAAATGGCTGAACATGAACTCGTCGCCTGCCGTGCAGACCTCAAAAGTGCTCAGGCTGCATTTTATCCTTCAATTGTACTTTCAGGTAGTTTTGGCCTGCAGTCTTTCAATGCAGCTTTGCTTTTAGACGCTCCAGCTTCTATCACCTTTAACATACTCGGAGGTGTGGTACAGCCCCTACTCAACCGCAGACAATTAAAAGCGCAACTCATGGATACTAAAGGCAAAGAAAAAGAGGCCTACATCCAATATGAAAAAACTATTTTAAATGCCTTCACTGAAGTTTACGGGCTGCTAAAAATGGATGCAAATCTCAAATACATGATTGAATTGAAATCAAATGAAGTTGAAATTCTAGAAGCATCTGTCGAGACCGCCAAAGCACTATTCTTCTCAGGACGATCGAACTATCTTGATATTATTACAGCGCAAGAACGTTTTCTACAAACACAAATTGAGATGCTAAAAATTGACCAAAAGAGTCACTTCAATCAAATCAAGCTATACAAATCTTTAGGCGGTGGTTGGTAAATGAACTAAAGCTTCTTCAAGATAAAAGCCTCACCCTTCCCTTCAATCTGAACAAGATAAACACCTGCCTCCATCTCAGAGAGATCTATTTGGGTTTGTGCATCGAAAGCCTGTTGAAAGATGAATTTTCCCGAGACGCTATAAATAGCGACAGTTCCTTGTTCTATCCCTTTAATGGAAAAGCTGGCGTTCGTCGGATTCGGATAAACCGTGATTTCTTGCTGCTCAAAATTCTCCATACCGACAAAACCATTGATGTTAAAGGTGGTGTTGGTGATGATCGGCGGATTGAAATCGAAATAGATGTAAGCGGTGTTTTCGATTACGGAATTCAAAGGCAAATTAGGCAACTCCTCAATTGAATAGCTTACGTAGCCCTGGCTAGCTTCTAAATCATTTTGTGAAGGCTGTAATTGAATGCCGCTGAAGCTAAAAACAATTTCTCTGGACGTCGGATTGATGGAATAGCTTACTGGATGCTTAGCGGAGAGCAAACGAAAGGTGGATAGATCCAAATTGGTGGAGATGGTATCGCGGATCACGACATTCAGGGCCGGGTAATTGCCGTCGTTTTGGAAACGAACGGTGTAGCCAAGATCTTCCTGTTCGAAAGGAAGGATGTTGGTTGGTAAGTGGCACTGTTTGTCGTTAGGGTCGTAAGAATTCAAGACAATAGCAGCAAAATTGGCGCTATTGAACTGAAGGTCTTGCTCGCCCTGTGCAAGGACGCTTGCCGAAAAATTCAATTGGGTACCTGCAGGTGTTGTGCCAGGAAATGCGCAAGGAAAAGAATAGGTCATGCAGCCAGACAAATACATTTCTACAATTGTAACGGTATCATTTTGATAGGTAGCCGAGGATAAATTACTGAGGTCTGGAACCACGCCTGTAGGCAAGGCAATTTTAATGACACTATTGGCGTAATTGCCGCAAGAAATATTGCACACTTGTACACTCACTTGGCCAGTTTGCAAAGGAGCTAAGAACTGAAAAGCTGCTGCTGAAGTGAGTTCGAGGTCTGAAACCGTGCCATTTCCGGAGCAAGTAAGCGTCATATTCATCGGGACACCGAGTGCTTGCCCATTAGTTCCAAATGCATTGATGACAAAATCTGGAGAAACTTGAGTGTAGCCGTTGTTTTGCAACCAAGAACTACTCACACCTACTGTGTAAGGCGTGTTGGCCACATTTAATTGCGTATAATAAGGATTGCCAAAAGAATTCTGCGGATAAATTGTAGTGACTACACCTGCGTTGTTAGTGATATCATTAGGTACATTTTGTAAAAAATTGCCGCTCGGGTTTAAAATAGAAAGCAGGTTAAAGTAACCACAAGCACTTGTGGTGGGAATCACCCATTCAATAGTTGAACTACCGGCAAGTTGGCCGCCAGCGGTGGTGCTGTGTACGGTAACCAACGCGTTGTAAATACCAACTTGGTTATAACCATGCTCAAACAGGTAACAATTTTGACTATTCGGAGCAGAAAACACCATGAGCGTATCGCTGTCGCCGTCCATCCAGTCGACAATAATTTCGGCTCCTGATTCAGGCAAAGCACCAGTTGTGGTACAAACTGACATACTTGAGTAGCAGCCCACACCCGGTATCGAATTATAAAGCAAATTGATGGCGTTGACTTGTGCCAGCGCGGCTGCAGAACTTAAAATAAAGGAGCTGAGGAGAAATAAAAGTGTTTTCAAGAGCTAAGCGTTTGAATGTTCCCTTCCCTGACGTTATCTTTTTAATATTGGTTGCGTGAGGTTTCCAATAGGCAGCAAATACCTCCTCCGTAAATCCCCCTATAATCCATTATCTTTTTTCGAAATGAGGGTTTTAAGAAATCAATGAAAATGACGCGCTGATTAGCATATGGTTAATCGACTATCATCATGTAATTATATGTTGGCTGAGTTCGATGAAAATAGGAAATAGAAATTTCTTGAACCATGCTTAATCTAAACTTTTCTAATTCGATGGCATCATTATATCTTGCCATGTTTTCATTAAATTCTTTCATCTGTTTTTGATCAACTTTAATTCCAATTTGATCAATTGTCAATTTTAATTCATTTTCACAGTTAGTATTTGGGTCAACTTTTGAAAGCACATTTAATGCTTCAATATATTTTTGAGCTGCAATAAGAGTCTGGGCTTCATGAATTCCCTTTTTACAATTGTTATTTGCCCATTTTAAATATGTCTCCATGATTAAGTTGTTAACCTCTTGGTAGCAATTTACTTCATTGGGTATTTCAAACAATAATGATAATGAACGTTCGAATTCATTTGCTGTTGTATACGACCTTGCTTGACTAAGAAAATTCGGGCAATTTAAATTATAGTATTCAATAATTTTTAATCTACTTGAGCTTATAAATTCGCTAAACTTTGGATCTTTAACAGGAATTTGTTGTATTGCGTTATTTAAAGCAACTTCTAGGTCTTTCCCACTTCCTTGAAGAACTATATTACATGAACCAAAAATAAGATTCTTATCAATCTGCTTAATAAACAAACTAAATTCCACGTTAACCAAAGTTAACTTTTGAATACCGCCTTCAACCGTTGAATTATCATAAATTTCGAATTTTGGGTAAACAACAAAATTTGTTGAATATCCTGACCCACCAATGCCATAATTAGAAATAATTGACCTCAACTTTGTTTCTAATTTACTGATTTGAGTTGTGCTCAAACCTTCTAGTTTTTCTGGAATTACAACAGAAATTGCAATAGAGTTATCCCTCGAATCAGTTTGTGCAAAACCTTTGGAACCAAAAAAAAGACAAAAAATCAATAATTTTCTCATTGTTTATTTTAAAGTAATATATATAGTATTTCCCTTTGTCTCTTTACTAACGGTCTCCACACCTAAAGATTTGATATGTTTAACAAGCTCCATGGCAAAACGATTTGGATTATAGTTGGCATTTGTGTTTTGATCTCTCAGTGGAATTCGAACGTCATCAAATAGCATCAGTAACTCAGTTGCTCCTTGAATATGGTAGTTACCTTTATACGCTGCTCCTTCCATCCAAAGTTCAATTTCATCGGCAAGGGTATAACCATTTGTCCCTACATCTGAAGAAAGATTATATTTACTTCCCTGAGCAACTCCAATTTGAATAACAATAGACTTACCATTTAATACTACTTCATTAAATTTACCTTGCATTGTATTTAAAAAGGTTTCTATAGTTATTGCTGCGTTATCTTGAGCAGGGTTAACTGTCCTCATTGCTAACATTGCAATATCATCTGTTATTGTTCTTCTACCTTCAAGTATAATATTTGAAAGTGAGTTTCCAGTCGATGCTTCGTATGCGGTTAGGATTATACGAAGTTGTTTTTCGTTATTATTAAAATTACTCATGAGCATTTCTGCTTCAACGTAAATATCTGCTCCGGAAAATTGAATCATTTGGCTTTTAAAATCCGACTGATTTGATGATGTAAACAGTTGGTTATCCTTTGCCGCTTTTAACTTAGCAAGGAAATCCACAGTAGTAAACTTTCTGGCATCAAAAGCACTTTTAATCTCTGTCAAAATGATTCGCTTATTAACATCCGCTTCCAATACAGTCCGTAAATCCTCGTTTTCCTTAATGTACGGAATTACCATAATCTTTGGTTGAACAGTCGTGACTTGCCCACCACTATTTGTTGCTTTTAATTGAGAAAAGCTTGTAAATCCTGTAAAAAAAATAATTAAAAGAAAAATACTTTTCATGTGCTGTAAAATTAATAACCAAATTTTCGAATGATCTCATTTTGCTCTAAATCTGTCCTTAGCGACTCAATATTTACTTTAATAGAAACCGTAGCTTCATATCCACCTCTAATTTTTTTAGATGAAGTCACCGTACTTCTATTTAACACAAAGGCTGTATATGCATTTTGATTAAAAAAACGATCAAAATAATTTTTGTGATTATTCATTGCTTCGTTTTCATTACCAACTAGTGGCATGGATAAATCAGTTCCGGGTACGCCCGTAAACATAATAACTCTAAATGCATTCTTCTCTGCTTCATAAATTGCTTTTTCTTGCTTTTTAGCAGCTCCTTTGGCCGTAAATGTGTATACAGATTTATTTTCCTTACCGCTCACAAACACCTCAGAATTATATCGAATCGGTCCACAAGAAAAAATCACCAGAACAACTGATAATGAGAAAACTGACTTAAACATTTTCATTATATCTGAATTTATTTTATCGTAATTAAACTTAGCTTAGTACCTGACTTTACTTTCTGACTAATCAAATCTCCACCGGAGGTCACATTACAAACCGAGAAATTTGAATCTTCAACTTCTGTAATTCTAACTTCGCCTATTTCTTTTCTTCTTTCGATTGCCTTTCCATTCACATTTACGAACGTGATTTCTACAACCTTTAACCTTTCTAGTTTTTGCAAACCTAGTTCAGAACCTCCAGCGATAAGGAGCTTTGTTGCATCTCCCTTTCTATTTGATTCTTGAATCTCAACCAAGCTAATCAATACAGGAAAATTACGACCTATCCATTTTTCTAAACTAACGTCTAGAGAGCTCATGCAATCTTTAAATGCTGTTTCAGTATCGGTGGCACCTTTCCCTCCAAGAAATGGCTGTCCACCAATTACATCAAAAGACTCTGAATTTGTTATTTGACCAGTTTCAACTTCAATTACCTTACATGAGAAACTTATGCTGCATAAATAATTTACATAATTTTCTATCGTACCATCCGATTTGGTGCGCTGTTTATTTTCTGAACTTTTTTTAACTGAGGATATTACACCCGAAATTAGATACTGAGCACCTAAACTTTTTCCTTGATCTGCTAAGTATACGGCATCAATAAAATCTTCGGTTTTCTGAAGATTTTTCTCTTTATTTACCTCATTCATTTTTGTGCGATCAACAATTGCGAAACGCTTTGCTTTGACAAATGAACTAACTACAGCTTCACTAATTACATAAGCATCAGCTGACGAGCAATTAGAATAATTAAAGGGAAGGATTGCGACTGAAGTTTTACTTTGCGAGTAAAATGATATTGATGTGCTAATGAAAAAGAGTAATATGACAAATGCTTTCATTGTGTAATTTTATTTCACACAAATTAACAACATAAATTCATTTTCACCAAACATGAAGTAGTGGTGGCATAAATTCAAATATTCCTTACCTTCCTACCATCAGACCGTCTAAAACATAACTATAGCTTCCGTTTCGCTGCTTAGTTTTAA
>JAIXXP010000029.1 GCA_027490665.1 Cryomorphaceae bacterium
AGTATTGTGCTTGGCTGAAGGCGAAGGTCGCAATGGCGTTTATCTTGCAGGTCTTGGAAATGACGTCACGTGTATAGATTATTCAGAGGAAGGATTGAAAAAAACTAGCCAATTGGCTGCACAAAATGGGGTAGAAGTTTCTTGTATTTGTGCTGACCTAGGAGAAATAAATTTGGTGGAAAATTCCTGGGATGTCATTGTTGCCATTTTTGCACATTTTCCAACTCCAGTCAAAAGCCACATTTGGCCTCAAATTTTCACCGCTCTCAAGCCGGGTGGCAAATTGATCATGGAGGTTTACGACCAAGAACAATTGCGCTTTGGCACCGGAGGCCCACAGCATCTTGAATTATTGTACAGTAAAGAAGAATTACAAGAATTACTTGTCGGAGCATATCAAATCTTTCAGACTGATAAAGTGTATCGCGAGGTGCAGGAAGGCACTTATCACAATGGTGCTTCAGCTACAATACAAGTGCTAGCTACTAAATAAATATGCTTTTCAAAAAGGTTATTGCTTGAATCAATTGTCGATTTTATAGCTTTGAGTTCCTTAAATCGTGTTATTATTCCGAAATTTATGCGTCAAGTTTGCGCAACGTATGAAATTAAAGATCGCTTATTTTTTCGGAATTTTCTTTTTAGCTCAATTTTCAATTGCGCAGGACAACTGTGAATTCAAGCCTACCAACAAAAAAGGGGGGCATTACCTTTTCTCCACTTTTTACCTCGACGACCTAAAAACACCCAGGGAAGGGGTTTGTGAGACCTTACACATGGGTAAAATCTATGAGCGTAGGGTTTTTGTGAAGGGGCATTTAGTGGAAGAAACGTGCAATACGCTTGAGGGAAACCCAAGGGTTCAGAGCAAGTTTACACTCTGGGACGGCGATTCGCTGCTCATAGATCAAAAAGTATATTATGATAACGGGCCGCTGCAAACACACAACATCATTTATTTGGATGCAAGTGGGCGCCGTTGTATGAAATCCATTGAATATGGCCTTACTGGGCACAAGCGCTTTGAGCACACCTATGCCTGGATCCGCTACAACGAGCTCAATGAGTCGGACAAAAGCATGCATCCGCCGCATACCGTTGATGACGATGGCTATACCTACTTGATGGTGCCCATCGGTGAAGAAAAAATTTATGATGCGTTTACTGGTGCACTTACACAGGTTCGACACCATCAATTTATTGGCAATGGAAACCATGAAAACAGTTCCCTTCACGGTCCAAGTACCGAGTTTTATGAGAGTGGAAAAGTAAAAGTGAAAGCCAACTACAAAGATGGTGCGTTAAATGGTGCTTACAAGAGTTTCCATTTGAATGGTTTGAAGCAAAGTGAGGGTAAATATGAAAATGGTATTCAAGTCGGTTTATGGAAGGGCTGGCATCCTAATGGCAAGCCTTCTTATGAATATTTATTTGACCTCAATACAGCACATCCTTTTGAGCCCAATAAAAAAGAATGGGCCGACAACGGTCAGCTTACGTTAGAGCAAGTGCTTGATGTGAGCGGAACAGGCTATTTGCGCGAGTGGACCCCTCAAGGGATCAAGACGCATGATGTCGATATTTATATGTTGGAACGCACTAGGGGCGTTGAAACCTGGTGGTATGACAACGGACAATTAAATTGGAAAAGAGACTACCGAAAAGGGCAGGACACCACCATGATTCAATTTTATGCCAATGGAGACCCTCAGCGTTTAGAAATATACAGAGAAAAGGGCTCGGAAACCTATCGCGAAAACCGTCGTTGGTATCCTACGTTAGTGCCAGAAAGCATTTTTATTGTCGAGACCCGCGCCGATGGCTTTTTCACGCAATTGTCGGATTCCTATTATCCAAATGGTAATCTTAAAAGCAGGGTTGAATACAAAAACAAGGAATGCTACAAAGAATATTACGCGTCAAACGGAATCAAAATACGCTCCCAACATACCATTTCGGATAGCTTGCATGGCCCGTACCAAGAATTGGATTCTACTGGTAAACTATTGCTTGATTACAGGTATAAGGCCGGTCTTAGAGATGGTTGGTGCCGCGAATACGATACAGAAGGTAGCTTGATTTTTGAATGCTACTATGACATGGGCATTCCTAATCCAAAATACACAGCGGTCAATAAAAGAAAAGACCTACCTAGGCTAACTTCAGAAACCAAACAGGGCCTAGAGCGGCTCATCAAAATACAACGCATTGACTCCCTACAGTTTTCTAAGAAAGAGATCGCAGCCCTAGTTGAGTTGGCTTATCAGTTCCTTCCCGAACAATTCGAACCGCTGCCGCAAACGGAATACAACTACCTTCGCGAATACAATCATTTTCTGCGCATCAATTTGCGCCGCAAAGAAAACTTGATTTGGATGGATTTAAGTGCTTATGCGACGAGTTCACTCACACTGATTATCTATCCAGATATGGAAATTGAAATATTTAATCGTCGGTATACCAGGGAAGAATTGAACCTCGAACAAGTGCTCACTCCTAAACATTACATGTGGAACGACTGATTTGGAGTATCCTTTTTATAAGTAGCATCTCTTTGCTGCGTGCAGATCTACTTCCTGTGGAACTCAGATTTACATTGAAGCAAGTGCCCACACTTTCTAATCAGTATACAGTGCTTGAATTAGAAATCAAAAATGAATCTGCATTATACAATAGCATCTTGGTGCCCGGGCATCCGCAGTTGGGCATGGGTTTGTTTGAGGTATTTGCCTATGAGCGGGCCCAAACCATGAAGTGGACACTAGACACCACCTACAACTTAGTGCTCCAAGACTCTGCTGCCGTAGACCACAAATACATGCAGTTTTGGAGCCTGGACCCAGGGGAGAGTTTCAAGCAACTTTTTGTTATTAATGAGCCAGCCTCTTCGGGGAGGGCTTACCAAATCAAATACCAACCACATGTGTGCGAGGCTTATTTCAAGTATGCTTTTCGCTGGTATGACGGCGAAGGAGAACCAACTGAAGCTGCCATTGATGGCGACCAGCGTTTTGCGTATCAAGGCCCGATGTACAGTGATGTCTGCGATATTTATGCGCAAATTAATGAAGTTCAGGCG
>JAIXXP010000036.1 GCA_027490665.1 Cryomorphaceae bacterium
CCATTTGATCAAAAGGCATACGATGACATTTTTGCACATGCTTCGAAGCAAGAAATCATGCAAATTTTTGGTCATCAAAACGAGGAAGAATACGAACTCGAATGCAGCCGTTACAAAGGCGGTTTTTCAACGTACAATTTAACGATCCAATTTTTTCAATTAGTAGAGAAAAATACCAACACGGTCATCGGTTGGGCAGGCTATCATTCTTGGGCCAAACAACACCACCGCGCCGAGCTTTTTTACAGCTTGAAAAAAGACGAATACAAGCGCAAAGGCTATATGTCTGAAGCCCTGCAACCCATTCTCGATTACGGTAAAAACCAAATGGATTTGTATCGTATTGAAGCTTTTGTGGCTACAGATAACATTCCGTCAAATCGCTTAATGGAAAAGTTTGGTTTTCAAAAAGAAGCCACCCTTAAGCATCGCTATCAGTTTGGCGATGAGGTGGATACAGATCATATGTATAGCTTATTTCCACATCCAGCATTTCAATAACCTCATAAACAATTATGAAAATCATCTTAACTGGCGCCACAGGCATGATTGGCGAAGGTATTTTAATCGAGTGCTTAAAAGACCCTCGCGTATCAGAAATTTTAAGCGTGAGCAGAAAACCAAGCGGAAAGTCACACCCAAAATTAAGCGAATACATCGTTCCTGAATTTCTCGATCTTCCAGAAAACGATTCCAAACTACAAGGATATGATGCCTGTTTCTTCTGCGCTGGTGTGAGTTCGGTAGGGATGGAAAAACCACTTTATGAAAAACTTACCTACGACACCACCATGGCCTTTGCCAAAGCAATAGGTAGGCAGCCGCAATTGGCCTTTGTCTATGTAAGTGGTTCGGGCACCGATCGCACTGAAAAAGGACGCCTGCATTGGGCGCGTATCAAAGGCAAAGTGGAAAATGACTTGTCAAAGATGGACTTTAAACGAGCTTTTGGTTTCAGAATTGGCATGATGATTCCGGCCGAAGGTCAGCAATACGTCTTGAAATACTACAACTATTTGGGTTGGATGTCACCCTTTTTCAAGTTGGTTTTCCCGAATATGATCAGCACCATGCGTCAGGTCGCCAACGCCATGATCCGTGTTTGTGCTGAAGGATACAACAGCGATGTTATATACGTGAAGGATATCCGTAAATTAGATCAAATGTAGCTTCAGTAAAGGTTTACAAATCTTGTTTTTTCAAAATTTGCAAGCCCATGAACCCAAAAGCAACAATTTGCAAAAGTGCAAATATGGTTTTGAGATAATATACATTTGCTAAACTTCCCGGAGCTGTATTCGTTGAACTCAAAACCGGGATCCCTACCAGTGACTCTACAATAGACGCTGCAAAAGAAAAACCAAAGAACAGTAAAATGCCAACAATTTTGCCTTTGGTTGTAATGACTGCAGTGGTGAGTGTCACGTAGTAGGCAATGATTGTAAAAACGCCCATGAGTAAAAACGGGAAAATATCGCCCAAGCTAAAAGTTCCAAAAATGTTTTGCATGGCAATAACAAATTCTTTTGTGTAAACTGTTAAAAATGTAACAGCAGGGATAAATAAAATCAAGAAAGTTGCAATAATACAGCTGAGTAAAGTTGCGCCAACCTTCACGAAATAGTATTTCTCCCGCGATACACCACTTGCGAAAATCAAGCCCATTACTTTGTTGTTGTAGTCCACATTCAATAAGCGAAATGGGTACAGTAAAGAGAAGGCCCACAAACCGATTACACTAAATACCATCAGTAGAATAAAGATGGTCATGAAATTAGTTTGGTTCGGATCAAAAGTACCTTCGATCATGCCAATTCCTAAAAATGTAGATAAGGCGGTCATGGCCATCAAAATTCCAATAATCAAAACATAGGTGTTGTCGTTGCGATTTTTGTACAACTCCATTTTAAAAATATCTCTTAGTTTCATATTGCTTCTTATTTGATGAGTTCAGCGAACTTGCTTTCTTTTTTGATCTGACTAAATTCTACCCCGTTCTCGACACTTCGTTTAAATAGCGCTTTGTATGCTGTTTCATCGAGTTCAAATTTGATAATGTGATCATGCACTTCAAATGGAATCGTATTTTGCTCTAATAAATTGATAAATGCTTGCTGATCACTCACTTCTACCCGATAAATAAAGTTTTGCGCCTCGCTTTTTAGATCAAAAACATTTCCGAAATCCCCGTTAGCCAGTACCAAAACCTTATCTGAAAGCGACTCGATGTCATCTTGTATATGGCTAGAAATCAATATAGTACGGCCTTCATTTTTCAGGTCAATCAAATAATTTTTGAACCAATTGACGCTTTTGGCATCCAAGCCACGAAAAGGCTCATCGAAGATCAAAATCTGCGCGGCATTCATAACTGAAATGAGTAAAATCAATTTTTTGTTCATCCCTAGTGAATAGGTACTCACTTTTTTGTCCAGACTGTCTTCAATTTCGAGTTCGCGGGCAAGCTTTAAAGCCTGTGCTTCGTCGAATCCGCCGCGCAATCCGCCAAAATAACGCAAGTTGAAAAGGCCAGTATAGTTTTTGTACAATTCTAAATCATCAAGTACGATTCCAACTTTTGAGAGTGTTTGGAAATTTTTCTTGATGTCTAAGCCATCGATTTGAATAACACCTTTATAATTCACAATAATATTGGTCAGTGCTTTAAAAAAGGTGGTTTTACCTGCGCCATTTTTTCCGACAATCCCATAAATTTTCCCTTGCTCAAATTCAAGTTTTGAGATATTTAGGACCTTCTTGGTATTGTAGGCAAATTCTAGATTTTCAACGTTTATCTTCATAGTTATTTGCATTCGTAATCTTGCTAATTTAGTAGGATTAATTTAAAATCATGGATTTCACAATTCACATTTGATGCGCAACCCCAATATTCTTGTTTTCTATTTCTTGTTGTTTTTAATGGTTGGAAGATCAATCAGCGCCCAAAACCTAGATATCGATTTACTCAGAAAAATCAATCTTGAACGCAATACGGCACTCGATCCAACTTTTAAGTACGTCACCAATTCTGTAGCGCCAATTGGTTTGGGCGCTCCGTTAATTGTTACCTCAATTGGCTTGATTCAAAAAGACAACACGCTCATAAACAAGGGGTATTACATCGGCGCCACGCTGCTCACCTCGGCACTCATTACCACCTCCTTAAAGTTTGCAATCGACAAAGACCGCCCGTTTGTAACGTACCCCGAAATACAAAAACTGACCAGTGCCGGCAGCCCCTCCTTTCCATCCGGACATACTTCTGAGGCATTTGCCACGGCTACTTCCTTGAGTATAGCTTTCCCCAAATGGTACGTCATTGCACCCAGTTTTATTTGGGCAAGTGCGGCGGGTTACTCGCGCATGCATTTAGGCGTGCATTACCCAAGTGACGTGCTCGTTGGCGCACTTATCGGCAGCGGTTCGGCGTGGTTGTGTCATGAGTTAAACAAAAGATATATTAAATGATCCACTTCCTTCAACAACTCAAATACCGCAATGAAACCATGTTTTATTTCGGCTTGGCATGCCTCGTACTCTCCATACTTTTCTTGATTTTAGCCAGAACCTCCTCCACACAGGTTTATGGCGTGAGCGCCTGGTACAAGCCCTTTAAATTCGCTTTTTCTACCTTGACTTTTGCTTGGGCAATGGGCTGGTATTGCTATTACTTGCCCAATTTCAATGTCAAGCTTTTCAATTGGTCTATTATTGCTTTGCTCGGTTTCGAAATCGCCTATATTGCCATTCAAGCGGGAAGGGGCCAACTCTCGCATTACAACATGAGTACACCAGTTTATGCGGCACTTTACTCCATGATGGCCCTCGCAGCTTCGGCCGCAACGCTCTACACCGCCTATGTCGGGTATCAATTTTTCAGCAATGATTTTCCGTCGCTACCAACTTATTATTTGTGGGCAATCCGCTTGTCTATCGTTTTGTTTGTGATCTTCTCCTTTGAAGGCTTCGCTATGGGTTCTCGCCTCAACCACAGCGTTGGCGCCCTCAACGACAACTCCAATTTATTCATCATGGGCTGGAGCAAAACCGTTGGCGATTTGCGCGTCTCGCATTTCATCGGCATGCATGCCCTGCAGGTTTTGCCCGTGCTATCGTTTTATGTTTTAAAGAATACCAAACTGACTATTATTGTAGCCTTTCTTTATGGCCTGTTGGCGCTGTCAACACTTATTCAGGCCTTAAAGGGAAAGCCGTTGTTTGGTGGGAAGGGAAATACTGAGGTGGTGTAGTTTTGTGTGTTGAATTTATTTAAATTTACCTATGCGCCTTCTACTTCTAACCATCTTGATTTCATCGCTTTGTCATGCACAGCAACAAAAAAAACCTGATTTTTTTCTGTCAGAGTATAATGTTTCGGTTAACCATTCTATTTATAATTTTGGGGTCAACACATTTGGCTATGGAGCAGGCGGCTATACATCCTTTTTGTTGCGTCCAAACATGCACTTGCTAACCGGAATTCAACTACAGTAAACAATTACAGGCGTATCAATTTAATGGTGGGCATTCAGAAACACAAGTAGACACCAGTGATTTTTTAATTTCCATGAATAGCCTCGCGATTCCAGCCAATTTGCGCTTCACCTTTGGAAACAAAACGCAATTCTTTACAGATTTCGGTTTTTTTGTTGAGGCCATCATAAGTGCCAATCGCTTGGGTTCTGTGTACCCGACAAATACAACTTCACTGCTTACATTTAGTAGTGGAGAGAATATTCCAACCTTCAATACTGGTGCAAACTGTGGTTTTGGTCTCAGCCGGCAATTTGGCGCCAATACGTATTACTTGAAAACTGAAATGAAATACGGTGTATTGAACAACCGCTTCCTGAAGATTTGTTTGGGTATGCGTTTGAAGTAAGTCTGTATTTCTACTGACGCTCATTTTCATTTCTTAACAGTTTGCAGGCTTGATAGGTAGCATA
Organism: Cryomorphaceae bacterium; assembly: GCA_027490665.1. Classification (GTDB taxonomy): domain Bacteria; phylum Bacteroidota; class Bacteroidia; order Flavobacteriales_D; family Crocinitomicaceae; genus UBA952. Next base: position 4,947 of record JAIXXP010000036.1, read on the forward strand.
TCAGCCCTTTTCGTGCAATTTCAGTCAAATTTATCGTTAGCATTTATGTACTAGATTTTGAATTTAAAATTTGGTAAAAATGAACTAATAGCTTAATTTTGTGAAACGACAGGCCAAGATAATCAGAACAAATGAGGAAGGAACCGTGGTTGTTTGTATCGATATTCAAAATTATAAACCCATTCTTGAATATCTTACAAAGGATGAACGTCATAAGAAAAAGTTCAATTTTATCGTTAATCTCGTTCTTCAGCGGATTCGAAATACTGAGCTTTATGATAAGGAGGATATCAATAAAAAAAGTAAAGGCGTTACAGCCATGAAATTTTTCAAAGGGCAATCTAACGATAGGATTTACTGTAAAGAACAAACTATAAATGACAAAACTTTTGTGATCATAATGGCGGAACTTCTTGAGAAGAAAAAATCGCAAGGGATCAACCAAAAAACCAAAAAATTAATTGAAAAAGTAGCCGGATATGAATACGAAATCATCGAATAGTGCTTACGGAGAAATTGAAACAGCATTCAAAACTATATTATCCTTTGATAATGAGCAGGATCAGCTCGAATTAGAAGCAAAGATTATTATGGCCAAATTTTTAGAAAAGGTTCAAGAAATCGCAACTCAAAAAGGACTAAAAAAGAAAGACTTAGCCGAAAAAATTGGCACTTCAGCGAGTTACATCACACAACTTTATCGAGGTCATAAACTTTTGAATTTAATGACATTAGCAAAGTTGCAGAGAGCTTTAGATATTGAATTTGATGTTGCAATAAAAGGAGCCAATCAGATAAAAGACCCTATCAATGAGGAAATTTCAGGTGCTTATTTAAAACCCAGGTATGCATCCGATAAATCAGGTGAGTTTACCAAACGCACTCAGCGGTAAAATCAGATTACTTATTCGAAGCCTTAGGATTAAAAAGCTTGTTGGTTGAAACCAAGACAAGCAGTAATATCAAGGTAAAAGCCGAAGATTCTTTTGGGTTTTGTAGATAGTCAAAGGATAAATACCCCATCGAAATCAGCACAATTGCCACGTATCCCATCTTAACAACAGAATTTTTTGTTTGCTTTTTTGCGATAAGCGCCAAAGGGAAAATGGCTAAGACGGAAAGGATGATGAGTAGGTTTTGCATGTGTTAAATATATATAAATTTCCTGGATGAATAAATTGCTAAGACAATGAAGAAAATACTTTTTATAACTGCTATGGTCTTAATAGCAGTATTAGGGAGGGCAGCTTGTAACACGGAGACTATAAATCTTCCAACCCAAGTATCTGATACATTGAAGGTCGGTCAAGTTCATTCAGTTATTGAAAACATCTTTTATAACCTGCCTCTTGAAAAATCTCGTTTAGCTCTTCGTGAAGTATTATTCAATGACAAGAGATTTATTTCAACAGACACCACATTCAATAACTTTCATCCTTGGTCCTTTTTCAAAGGAAGCTCAACAGACAAAGGGCTTATTGAATCTAATCCTGACTCCATTCAAGTCATGTTAATTTATGGCAACGCTGCGCTAGTTACCGAAAAAGACGGACAAGAAGACACCACTAAACACCCTATGATTTTAGAGTACAAATATTTCTTTTCTGATCAAGATAGTGTAGAGAAGGAGTATAGAAGATTGTTGGAAATGGCACATCCTATTTACACTGACAAAAGTTCAATAACAGAGGATAAATGGGAAGCGGATTTCTCAGAAAGCTCAGAAAAATGTATTGGAAAAATCTTCGATCACTTTGATCCATATTATTGGGTAGCTATATCCTACATATCTGTAGTGCCTAGTGATGGATCTAAGCCTATTTTTGTACTTGATATCGCATTTAGTAAAGAGGATAAATGAAAATATTTGCTGAAACGGAAAGGCTAATTTTAAGAGAAATTCTTGAAACAGACTTGGATGGAATGTTTGAACTAGACTCCGACCCTGAGGTTCACCAATATTTAGGTAATCAAACAGTATCCGACAAAAATCAAACTGCAAAAGTGATCAACTACATCCGTCAACAGTATATTGACAATGGTATTGGCCGATGGGCGGTTATTGATAAACGAACTAACGCCTTTATGGGTTGGACAGGCTTGAAGTTTGTAACTGAATTGACAAATGGTCGCCAGAACTACTTTGACTTAGGCTACAGATTAAAAAGGGTGTATTGGGGACAAGGAATTGCAACCGAAACTGCTTTGATTTCTTTGGATTATGCCTTCAATAAACTAAAAATAGACGAAGTATATGCAGCTGCAAATTGTGAGAATTTAGCTTCAAACAAAATTCTCCAAAAAGTTGGTATGCGCTTCATGGAGACTTTCTATTACGAAGATATACTATGTAATTGGTATAAAATTGACAGAAACATTTATGAAAGAAAAAGCCCCAAATGACTGGGGCTTTTTTATTCTGCGGAGAGAGAGGGATTACGCTACGCGTGCTCTCCTCCCTACGGTCGTCGGGTCGAACCCTAGGGTTCTCATCCAACAATTCTCCTTAAATAAAAAAAGCAACCATTTGGTTGCTTTTTTATTCAGCGGAGAGAGAGGGATTCGAACCCTCGATAAGCTTTAGACCTATACACACTTTCCAGGCGTGCTCCTTCAACCACTCGGACACCTCTCCGGTTTTTTAGTGGAGTGCAAAGATACGAAGCTTTTTTGATTCTAGGAAACTTGGCGCATTCTCAGTAAGATGATGAGTGCAGAAAAGATAGTGATGCCGCCAATGGCAAAAATGGCCGTATTTGTTGTCCAAAAATCGGCGAGTATGCCGGTGAGTAGGGCGCCCACAGCGTAGCCGAGGTCTCGCC
>JAIXXP010000037.1 GCA_027490665.1 Cryomorphaceae bacterium
CGCTTATGTAGCTTTGGTACAGCAAATGCAAGCAGCTAATTTCAATATGGTGCGCATTTGGGGCGGCGGTATGTATGCCCCAGACGCATTTATGGAGGCCTGTGACCGCGCCGGCATCATGGTTTGGCACGATTTCATGTTTGCTTGTGCTATGTATCCCGGAGACAAGTCCTTTCTGGAGTTGGTAACCAAAGAAATCAAGCAACACATTCCGCGCTTGGCAGCGCATCCGTCACTCGTTTATTTCAATGGTAACAATGAAGTCGACGTAGCTTGGCACAACTGGGGTTTTCAAGCGCAGTTTAATTTAAATGAGAAAGAACAACAAGAAATTGAAGCGGCATACGTTCAATTATTTCAAAAGACCCTCCCCTTATATGTGAATTTATTTACAGAAAAGAGTATTCCATATGTCCATACCTCTCCGCTGAGCAATTGGGGTCAAGACGACTTCTTCAACCACGGTACTATGCATTATTGGGGTGTATGGCACGGCAAAGATCCACTCCATGATTTCGCCAAAAGAATAGGTCGTTTCAATGCCGAGTATGGCTTTCAGAGTTTCCCGGAGCCCAGTGCCATCAATCGTTTTGCACCGCTTTCTGAACAAAGCCTGCATTCTTCGGTCATGAAAAACCATCAAAAGTCTTATGTGGGCAATGGCATGATCGAAAAACACGCAAAAACCTATTACGGAAAAGCCAAAGATTTTCAGACTTTCATCTATTTTTCTCAACTCACACAGCGCAAAGCGGTGAGCAGTGCTATAGCTGGTCATAGAGCAGATGCGCCGCGCTGCATGGGTACCATTTACTGGCAGCTCAACGACTGCTGGCCGGCGCCAACTTGGTCTAGCCTAGACGACCACAACAACTGGAAGGCCCTGCATTATGAGGTCCAAGATGATTACCGCCCCGTTGCCGTGCTCGAACAAATCAAAGATGACAGCCATTACCTCGTACTCACCAGCGATCTACCAGAAGATACTTTGGTTACGGTCCAGATGGATTTTTACAATCAAAAAGGTGAATTGACCGCAACGCAGCGCAGAACTTATCCGTTGCAAACCAATCAAGTACAAGTACTAACGGCGCTTTCCGAAGCAAAACAAGGATTCATCAAAGTGACACTCGATGAGCAATATAGTCGCTTGTTTACTTATATTGAGAAGAGAGCTGTGCCTAAGCCAAAAATCAATTTTCAATTAGAAGAACTCGATACCGATCAAAAAGTGGCCAAACTTATTGTTCAAACACAAGAACCTCTGGTAGATTTTTGGCTGTTTTCTGAGCAACAGGGTTTACATTTCAAGCAGAATTTCAAAACCCTTCTACCAGGGAAACATGTTTTGGAATTTACTTATGAAAATCAATTGCCAACTCTTGAAGAAATGCGTTATTTATTGCGCTGAGACCGGCACCGATCTGAGCAATACTTGACTTCATCCCAATTTTTCTCCCACTTTTTGCGCCAGGTAAAGGGGCGCTCACAAGTTAGGCAGGTTTTTTCGGGTAAATGCTGTTTTTTTACGCCTTTCATACATCAAAAACAAAAAGTATCGAATGTTGTTTGAAGCGTATGGACTTGAAACTTCTTTCTGAGCAAGACATCGACCGCATCATTGAAATGGCCTGGGAAGACCGTACACCCTTCGATGCCATTTTATTACAGTTTGGCCTCAAAGAAGCCGAAGTTATTGCTTTAATGCGCAGAGAAATGAAGCCGAGCTCCTGGCGCATGTGGCGCGCCCGCGTTCAGGGTCGAGCCACCAAGCACAGCGCACTCCGTGGCTTTGAAGTAGGCCGTCACAAATGCAACTTACAGCGCCAAATCACAGGCAATAAGATTTCCAAGCGCTGATTTTCTTTCATTGCGTATTTTTGCAGGTTTTATGGAAAGATCCATCAAATCAACTCATTTCAATATGTCAGAAATAACGTTTTTATCTAAACAAAAAATAAATCTCTCTTTCTTATTTTTTCTATTTCAATTTACCCAACTTTTTGCACAAGATCCAGTTCGAATACCTATTGACTCTCTTTTGGTGAGAATCCCGTCGCGGGTCATGACTATCCAACAAATTGAACTCGTTGCCGGGCGTAATGGAGGCAACTTTTCCACGCGCATGCAAAGTATAGAAAAATTGAATCAGGCTACGCTCAATAACCTCCCAGCAAGGAGTATCGCAGATGCCTTGTCTTTTTCAGCAGGGGTAGATGTGCGTCAGCGCGGCTTGAGCGGCACGCAAGCCGATATCGGAATACGAGGTGGTAATTTTGAACAAAGCCTTCTTCTTGTCAATGGCTTCAAGATGACAGACCCGCAAACAGGGCATCACGCGGCTAATTTGCCTATCCCACTTATTGCTGTATCTGAAATTCAAGTATTCAAGAGCCCGACGGTGTTGCCATTTGGTCAAAGCGCTTTAACTGGTGCGGTGCACATTGGCGCTTATGCACAAGATGCTTTTGAGGTCAAAACAACTGCATACGGTGGTAGTTTCAATAGCTTTGGTGCCCAAGCCATGGTGCGCATGAAAATCAAAAAATACCAGCAGTTGTTGGCGGTGGCTAGAGATCAATCGGCAGGGCACTGGTACAATTCAGATTTCAAGAACCATCAACTTTTTTACACGAGTTCTCATTCAATAGGGGAAAATCAAAGACATCGGCTCACTTATACTGCCGCCTATACCGATCGTAATTTTGGTGCCAATGGTTTTTATACCAATAAGTTCCCAGATCAGTGGGAGCGCACCACCATGGCTATGGCCGGTGTCAAGCACAATTTCCACTGGTATTCAAAAAAAGAAGGAAGTACAACTTATTATCAATTTCGCCAACAAGCCATGTTGCGCAGCCATGCCGATGAATTTCGCTTGAAGCGCAATGACCCCGCTTTTTATACCAATACACACCTTTCAAATGTGCTGAGCTATGAGGCGCAATTATCGGTGAATGTGAACAGGCAACAATTGCTTTTTGGTTTGGAACAACGCTTAGAGCAACTCAACAGCAGTAATTTAGGTTTACGCGAGCGGCAATATCAGAGCGCGTTTGTACAAGCCCAAGGTCTGCTGGGTACTATGAGCTATGCCGCGGGGCTTTTGGTGTTTGCCTACAATTTTGAAAATCCGCAACTGATGCCGAGTATCCAAATCGGGCGCGCGCTTTCTTTTCATCAATTTGTTTTTGCCAACTACAGCCGTGGCAACCGCGTGCCTACCTGGACCGAAATGTATTATACCGATCCATCAAACGTAGGAAATCCAAATTTACAACCTGAATTTTCGCATGCTGCCGAGTTTGGTTATCGATACAATCCCAATCAGTACAACAGTAAATGGTATTTTTGGAAGGCCGATGCAGCGCTCTTTTACCGCCAGCACACCAACATGATTGACTGGGTGCGAGAAACATCTTTGGTTTCACCCAATCCGAATCCTTGGATGCCGGTCAATATTGCCAATGTGGCTTTTACGGGCATGGAAACAAGCCTACAATTCAATGTCAAGAAAAGCGGAACTTGGGGTGTAAATAAGCTGAATTTGAATTATACGTACATCACTGCCAAGCACAACTTTACGAGCGCTCAGGAATCTCGCTATGCAATTACCAGTATGCGACACCAACTCAACGGGCAGGCCTTGTTTGACCTCAGTGAAAAAGTACAATTGAACTTTACTTACCGCTTGGTGCAGCGCATAGAACAGCCTTTGTATCAGGTAGTGGACGCTAAAATACTAGTGCCAATCAAAAGCAAATGGACTGTATTTGCAGAAGGAAACAACCTCACGAATGCACATTATGTGGAGGCTGGCTTTGTGCAAATGCCGGGGCGTTGGTTCAAGCTGGGCTTAACTTTTGGCCACAGAGCAATTGATAATCCTAGACCTTAATACTGATTTTGTTTTTTAGTAGCCAACTTTGAAGCGGGTACGTTGCAAAACTTCTTGCGCCACTGCTTTAGCTTTTTTGGCGCCAATTTCGAGTGCCGCTTCAATTTCTGAGGTGTTGGCCATCAAATGATCAAAACGTGCGCGCGGTTCGCTGAACTTTTCTAAAATGAGTTCAAACAGCGCTTGTTTGGCGTGTCCGTAGCCATAGTTACCTGCTATATAGTTTTCGCGCATGGTGGCAATTTGTGTTTCGTCTGCTAACAACTGATATAACGCAAAGGTATGGCAGGTATCTGGGTTTTTAGGCTCTTCAAGCGGTGTGCTGTCCGATACAATTGACATAATTTGCTTGCGCAATTGTTTTTCTGGCAAGAAAATGTCGATAAAGTTATTGCGCGACTTACTCATTTTTTCGCCGTCAGTGCCTGGAATGAGCATGGTGTCGGTTTGAATTTGCTCTTCTGGCAAAACGAAGGTATCTCCGTAGGAAAGGTTGAAGCGGTTGGCTACGTCGCGTGCCATTTCGATGTGTTGTTTTTGATCTTTGCCCACTGGTACAATTTCTGCGTCGTACAACAAAATATCGGCAGCCATCAGAATGGGGTAGGTGAACAAGCCCCCATTGACGTCGTCTAGGCGGTCTGCTTTGTCTTTGAAAGAATGCGCAAGTGTTAGTCTTTGATACGGGTACTGGCAAAGTAAGTACCAGGTGAGTTCTGTTACTTCAGGGATATCAGATTGGCGGTAAAAAACAGATTGTTCAGGGTTGAGCCCAAATGCTAACCATGCGGCAGCTGTTGCGTAGGTGTTGTTGCGCAAGGTAGCGCCATCTTTGATTTGCGTTAGGGAATGCATGTCCGCAATGAATAAAAAGGATTCATTGGCGGGGTCTTGAGCCAATTTGATGGCCGGGAGAATTGCGCCTAAAATATTGCCTAAATGTGGGGTTCCTGTACTTTGTATTCCGGTTAAAATGCGAGACATTGCGTTAATTTTGTTCAAAATTAGTCATTTTGAAGCGTTTTTGAGTGGCTGTTGCTCTCAGGTAATTGCTAACTTTGAGGCATGCAGAAAATCGTTGGTTTGTTTGGTATCATTTGGAAGCTATACATAGCCCTTGTCTTTTTTATTTTCGCGCTGTTGTTTTACCCTTTCTTTTGGGTGTTGCAACTCAAGTCTACGTGGCGCAAATACGGTTTTCAAATCTTTATATTCTGGAGTTGGTTATTGCGTATTTTTTGCTTCTATCCGGTGCGCATCAAGCTCAACTCACCATTGCCAAAAGCGCCATTCATCATCGTTGCCAACCATACTTCTTATCTCGACATCTTTCTCTTGCCTTCTATTTTGCCGCAGCATCCTTTTGCTTTTTTAGGCAAGGCCGAAATCCTCAAATATCCAATTGTACGGACCTACTTTAAAGCGCTCAATATTCCGGTGTACCGCAAAAACAAAGCGAAAGCAGGGCAAGCGTTGGTTCAGGCCAAAAAAGCAATGGAAGACGGTTGGTCTATCGTTATTTTTCCGGAAGGTACCATTCCAGAAGAACACATTCCTCAAATGATTCCCTTTAAAAATGGCGCGTTTCGCTTGGCTAAAAACTTAAATGTCCCGGTTTTACCGCTCACCTTCACCCAAAACTTTCATTTGTTTTCTGACCCTACTCAACTATTAGGCCCTGCGCATCCTGGGGTAGTGGAGGTGCATATTCACCCTTACATCTCAACTGAAGAAGTTGCTGCAACAAGCATAGAAGAAATCA
>JAIXXP010000081.1 GCA_027490665.1 Cryomorphaceae bacterium
ATATGATGCTGTGTCCATATAAAATGATAAACGTTTACATTTTGTCGGATTACCGTGAGATTGTAAAGCGCATCTTTCTCCAAATTAAATTTGAGCGCATCCGTATCTTTTTCGAATCTATCAATCTCAATTTGAGTCTGAGTGCTGTCAAGATGAGAAAGGTCGATAAAAACAAAACCACACTTTTTAGATTCATCTATTAATTGAACTATTTCACCGTCTTCAAGCTCAATAAAATTACTTTTTAAAACTGGGTACTTTTCTTGTATTTTATCAAATGCCGCACGAAGCTTATCTTCGGCAAAAATACCAGTAATACTTACCGAATATTTTTCGCTATATGCAAAGCTGTTGGGATTCATTTTGCCATATGAAAACAAGCCTTTTTGCATGCTATTACAGGAGTAAATGGCTTGTATAGAACCTGATGGATTGTATTTTAGTACAGATTCTTTCAGACCATATTTACCATATTCGATAACCCTCTGATTTATATTTTGAATTAAAAGGTCATCTAAGTAATTAATGACAGAAATTAGATGACTTTGAAAAGAACTTATTATTGAACTGATCTTATTTTCAAATACAATTTCGTTCAATTCAAACTCAAATATCAAATCATCTTCATATAACTCAATATTTATTTCACCATCAAAAAGAGGAATTAGCCCAGGACTGCGATCAGGGCCATGATCATATTTTGACTTTGAAAGATTCGGTAAGTGGAAATCAGAATTACCGACATAATTGAAAATGACGCATCGGTCCAATGTGAGCTCAGCATTGCTCCATAAATTTGTTGAAGCAATAGAAGCCGAACGGTTGATTCTGGCGTTAATTTCTACAATACTTTCAAAGTCATCAATACACTTAAAATTGTCTAATTGAACTGGATATAAAGAGGTAAACCACCCGATTGTTCTTTCAATATTTATATCATTTAGATTTTCTTCACGACCATGCCCCTCCAAAAAGAACTTAACTTCAGTGTTGGTTGTTAACGATTTTCTAAATGCGTGTATAAACAACGAATTTATATTTATAAATGGGTTGTTTGATAGTAACTTGATTAATTTCGACGATGTATCTTTTCCCAAAAAGACTCTTGAATTAGCCCCTCTGTAATTTCGATCCAGGTGTGTTTTTACAATATCTCCACTTGATTTCAGACCACTCCAGTAGGTTGATTTTGATTTCAAGAGTTGAAGGTATTGATCGGTCGAGTGGCCTTCTATCCAGCTTTTATATGAATCTGTTTTTGGTGGTAGATTCAGTTGGCAGCCATCTTTTAATTGGCCAAGCAATGTGTCGAAGTCATCAAGTATCACATTCCATGAAACTGTGTCAATAACGAGGTGATTGATGGCAATTAATAGTTTATTACCTTCTTTGCATTGAAAAAATGATAAAAAAATATTGGCGGTTTCCCGAATGTTGTAAAGTTTTTTTATTTCAATACTTTTCTCTTTGATTACAACCCTGCATTCCGTTTCATCTAGATGAGTTAAATCGTTAATATGAAGTATGAAATTACCTTCGTTCCTTCTTTGATATTCCTGATACCACTGGTCATTTTTTATGTTGAATTTTAGACGCAGCGCATCGTGATGTGAGGTTAACTTTTCCCAAATATGCTGAATGTGTTCGGGGCTTACCCAACCTTCCAAATCAACAAGGTTACTCTGATAAAAATACCATTGATTGGAATTTACGCCATCAAAAAACCGAGACTCAAGGATGAGTTTCTGAAAAGCACTCAAAGAAAATTCACCTTCTACATCTTCCGGAGAAGTTTCTCTTGAAATTAGATGAATTAATCCTGCTTGATATTGAAAATTACCATTTAAAATTATATCAGAAAGTTTTACCTGTAGGCCTTCTTTTCTAAGCTTGTAGGCGATTTGTATAGATTTTATACTATCTCCACCAAGATCAAAAAAATCTGAATTAAGACCAATGCTTTCAATGCTGCATCTTAAAACATCAGACCAAATACTTGCAAGTATCTTTTCAATTTTAGTAGTTGGGGCAACATAAACGCTATGGTCTGTTCCCGTCTTAGAGGGCAAAGGAAGTTCTTTTTTGTTTAACTTTCCATTGGCAGTTAGCGGAAACCTATCCACTTTTACATAGTAATTGGGCACCATATAATTTGGTAGCCGTTCTTTGAGGTATGCTTTTAATTCAGATGCTGAGGCATTTCCGGTAATGTAAGCAATCAATTCATTTTCTGCAGAATCATGAAGCGAACGTGCTAAAACGATCGAATGTCCTGCTTTAGGATGACCCGATAAGGTTAATTCTATTTCACCTAATTCTATTCTATATCCCTTAATTTTTACCTGATCGTCTATCCTGCCAAGATATTCGAGATTACCATCTTCGCGCCACCTGCCCAAATCTCCTGTTCTGTAAAGCCTGTCTCCTTTTTTATGGGGATTTTCGATAAACTTTTCAGAGGTTAATTCAGGTCGATTTAAATAACCCCTTGCTAAACCAACACCGCCAATGCAAATTTCTCCAACACTGCCATATGGAACAAGGTTCTGATTTTCAACGTCTAATACATACAATGAAATATTGTCAATGGGCTTGCCAATAGGTATGCTTTGTACGTCATGAAGTGCACAGTTATAAAAACTCACGTCAATACTGGCTTCAGTAGGTCCATAGAGATTCATTAGCTTCACCCCTGGTAATAACGTCCTGAATTTTCTGACATGAGATACCTGCAATGCTTCACCACTGGCATATACTTGCTTAAGGCCGGACAAACTTGCCAAATCTTCATGATTATGTGCCAAATATTCCAGAAATACAGATAGCATACTGGGAACAAAATGCATTACCGTTACTCCTGAGCTATGTATTTCCTCGATGATTTTTTCAGGTAACTTCTCCCCTTCAGGTTCCAACATACAAACCCTTGCGCCGTTGAGTGCCCACCAAATTAACTCCCAAACAGATACATCAAACGTAAAGGTTGTTTTTTGTAAAATACAATCATCGGTACTTAATGGATAAGATTTCTGCATCCATTCCAGACGGTTTACCAGACCTCGGTGCTCGAGAAGACAACCTTTAGGTGTTCCTGTGGAGCCAGAGGTGTAAATTACATATGCCAAGTTTTGTGAATGGAGGGAAGTTGAGGGCTCATTTTCAGAAAACGGATTTTTGGTATCCATCTCAAAAAAATCCATTAGTACTTTTTCTGTGAGTACAAGTTTTAGACCTGCATCTTTCACAATAAATGATTTTCTTGGTTCTGGATAATTTGGATCGATTGGGACGTAGGCTGCACCTGACTTCAAAATTCCCCAAACGGCAATTACCATTTTTTCACTTCTCTCTAATTCAATACCAATTAAATCATCTGGTTTTACCTGATAATATTGGATAAGAAAATTAGCCAAGCGGTTTGCTTGTTTATTCAGCTCAGCATAAGTAAGTTCAATGTTTCTAAATTGAACTGCAGTCGCTTCGGGAGTTCGGTTTACTTGCTCAACAAATAAATCAACGACTGTTTTTTCTGACGAAAATTGGATTACATTTTCGTCAATTGTTTTTCCAATTTGTTTTTTCTCTTCCTGATCAACAATGTCGATATCTTTAATTTTTGATTGTCTACATGTTGGCAATAGGCACAGAATTGACTCTAAGTATTCACAAAGAAGACGAATTTTGTTTTCACTATAAATGTCCGTTTTGTAATTAACCGCTAAATAATCATTCTTTTCTCCTTCTACGTATTCAAATGTCAGATCAAATCTGGCCGACCGCAAGCCCTGCCCATTGAGACGACTGTATGGATGTTCATTATCTAGGAAGATCTTGAATGGGTTGTTGTTATCTTGCTCACTCTGTACGAGAAGCATCACATCGAAAAGAGGATTTCTGCTTACATCTCTTTTTAGTTTTAAATCATCTATGAGCCTGTCGTAGGGATACATTTGGTGCTGATAGGCATCCAAAGTTTCATTTTTGATATTTAAATAAAGTTCCTCTACTGTGTCGTTCTTATTAAACTTACTTCTTAAAGGTACTGTATTAACAAAAAATCCAATCAGCCTGTCTAAATCTGGATGGTCCCTACCGGCCACAGGAGTTCCTATTATAATATCTTCCTTACCGCTGTATTTATGCAAAAGTAGGATCAAGGCGGTTTGCAGGGTTAAAAATGTAGTACCTGAAATTTCACTTGTAAAAAGACGAAGTTTCTCGGTAGTAATTTTATCTATTTCATGATAATAATTTCCACCCCTATATGTCATTTTTTGTGGGTGGGCTGTATCATTGGGAATTTCTAATACTGGTAATTCATCATTAAACTTATGAAGCCAAAAATCTTTATGAATATTTATCGCATCTGTCTGTAACTGCTCATTGAACCAAAGTGTGTAGTCCGCATACTTAACGGTTGAAGCCACAAAATTTGGTTTTTTATTGTGTATTTTTGAGTAGTAAGAATCACCAAATTCTTCAAAAAAAACATCCGTCGACCATCCGTCGCCAATCAAATGATGTATAGTAATAACCCACCAATAGTGCTGGTTGCCTTCCTTAAATAAACTACAGTTAAAAAGTGGGCCCTCTGAAATATTGACTTTACGTGTTACAGAATTTGTTATGGATTCGCTTATATGAGTAGCGCGCTCTGTTTCAGGAAGGTGACTAAAATCCTTGAAATTGAAAGAAAAAATAGCATCATGTTCAGCTTTAACCTTCTGAAATGGGTTGCCTGAATCGTCCGTTTCAAAAACACTCCTCAAGGCATCATGCCTGCTAAGCATTTCCAAATAGGTTTTTTCAAATGCAGATTCATCAATTTCGCAATTAAGTTTAAAAACGTATGGCATGAAATATGCCTCAGTGGCGTCATCAAACTGACTCAAGACCCAAAGCCTTTTCTGGGCTGCGGAAAGTGGATATTTGTCTCCAACAGAAGCTGAAGGAATGGGCAAATAACCGGAATCGTTATTTTCCCGACTCATCAACTCAGCCAAAAGTTCGACAGTATTACATTTAAAAAAATCTTTGAGAGTCAATTTAACTCCCATATCTTTTTGAATTTGGCTAATAATTCGAATAGCTTTAATACTTTGGCCACCAACACTAAAAAAATCTGCGGTCACGCCTAATATATCAGCATTTATACCGAGAATTTGAGACCATATTTTTAAAACTCTTTTTTCTATTTCATTTTTTGGCGGTGTATATGTTATCTGCTGCAAAACAGCTGTTGCCGGGTCAGGAAGTGCTTTTTTATCTATTTTACCACTACTGTTAAGTGGTAACTGATTCATTTTTACAAAATAAGTAGGGACCATATAATCAGGCAAGAACTGTCTGATATGATTGTTTATTTCTAAACCTGAGGCAGCACCTGTATAATACGCTGCCAATTCATAATCCTCTTTTCCAGGTAAGTTTTGAGCAATTACAACTACCTGATTTACCAACTCAAAAGAACTTATTGCACTGGCTATTTCTCCTAATTCAATTCGATATCCTCTAAGTTTTATCTGGTCATCAATACGCCCCAAAAACGCGATATTTCCATCGGGCATTATTTTGCCCAAATCACCTGTTCTATATAGATGAAAATCATGATTTTCACTAACCTTTACAAATTTTTGAGTGGTCAATTCAGGACGATTCAAATAACCGCGTGCTACTCCTGATCCACCGATAAAGATTTCGCCTTTATCTCCCTCTTTCACGGGTTTAAAATCCGAATCAAGTATAAACA
>JAIXXP010000010.1 GCA_027490665.1 Cryomorphaceae bacterium
AAGTTCAGGCGCAAGATCATATGGGGCACCACTACTACAAATGTCACTGGAAACATGTCAAACGTTCACTGAAAAGAACGTTGAAATGCCCACAAACTTGGCCAGTACTTAGCGCACAATTGTACAGCCAAGCTATCTTATCATCCTTGCCAAGCTATTCACATCAGTATTTAGTGCTTGAAACCAAAGAAGGTATTTGCACAGTGTCTTTGGGCTATCAAATAGGTAAAATCAGGAAAATCCGTAGTTTTTTAGCAAAAATCGCTCATCTTTGTGGTGCCAGACGCGTTTTTTGGCGTACGTCATCATCAAAAGCAATTAAATTAATCCACTTCCAAATTACTCCCTTCCAATGAAATTCTTCCTCACACTCCTCTGCACGTTATCTTTTTCAGCATTCTTCGCGCAAGAAAACCCCGCTAGCAAAGAAATCAACGAAGCTATCAAAGAAATGGACGCCGGCAACTTTTCACAAAGCCGTGTCATTCTAGAAGGTGTGCTGCTAAAAGACTCCACCAATTACGACGCCTGGTACGAGTATGCCTATAGCTACTATATGCAAAAAGATTTCGCCAAAGCACTTGAAATCATGCAAACCCAGACCAATCACGCGCAAGCAACCGATCAGCTTTGGCAAATGATTGGCAATAGCCTAGACATCATTGGCAAACCAGAAGAAGCAATTGCAGCTTATGCCAAAGGCCTCGAGCGCTTTCCGAACAGCGGCCGCTTATACGTAGAGTCGGGCAATATTTACCTCATTCAAAATAAAATAGAGCAAGCCATTCCTTATTACGAAAAAGGTATTGAAATGGCACCTGAATTCCCATCTAACTACTACCGCTTGGCGCGCATCTATTGCAATTCAGAAAATGAAATCTGGGGTGTTATTTACGGTGAAATTTTCATGAACCTAGAGCGCAATACCCAACGCACCCGCGAAATCAGCGCTTTGCTTTACCAAACCTATCAAAAAGCGCTCGTTTATGAGAAAGGACAATGGCAAATTAGCTTTGCAAAGGACGCGAGTCCGTTTACCATAGACTTCGAAACCACCATTGGGCTTGCTGCTGCGGCATACGCTATCGAAAACAAAAAACCGAGCATCAATGTTGCTTCTTTAACTGCTATTAGAAAACAAATGCTGCAAATGCTGTCAGAGCAAGACAAAGCCAAAGGAATGTTGCTCTATTCTTTTTGGCAAGGTATCGACGACATGAACTTCTGGGACTCCTATAACTATTGGATTTTTGCCCAAGCTCCGAATGATCAATTTGAAAAATGGCGCAAAAGCAATGCAACCGACTTTGGCTATTTTGTGAAATGGTACAATCCTAACCCGATTGTAATCACCGAAACCAATTACTTCTCGAGAACCAAAGTACTTAATTAAGGAAAAAAGGAACCCTAATTATAGTGGTTCCGTTGGTTGTTTCTATTTTTATAAATGAGGTGTTATTCGAAAAGGAAAGAAGGCTAGAAACGCCATTGTTTTCTATTTCCAAAGGGTATTTTCTACCGAGTACATCAAAGGCATCTGCAGCTATAATTTTGTTTCCTTCGATTTCAATTGAGTATGGCCCGGTCATTTTCCATTGTAAATCGCTAATATTGTTTAGGCCTGCTCCTGCAACATTGACGTCGATCAGCAACGTATCGGTATCGCAAAGCCCTTCTGCAATGAGCATGACTTGATACGTACTGAGGTTGTATTCGAAGCCAATAATGGCGCCAGTTTCTATGGTCATATCAGGGAAATACCAGGTGAAGGTAGCGTCTTGGTTGGCCGAAGCTGAAAAACTAAGGAGGCTGGCACCGGGAATACTGGAGTAAGACGCTGACGCTTGTAGTGTGCTGTTCGGATGTACTAACATCCAGGTGGGCAAACTATCCAAAACTATTGTGCTGGCAATTTGCTGGATCAGCAAAGCATCTGCGTGGTCAATTCCTGGGTTGTAGGCACTTCCTGTGCTTGGTTTGTGGTAAAGCGCCGAATAAAATACACAAGCCGCCAAATAAGAACCCGTTAAACTCGGGTGCGAACCATCTTGTTGGTATAAATTGATCACAGGGTAGTTGTCTCGGACATATTTCCAGGCAACAGCGACTGGTGAAACTGCTGCATTGGCGGAGTCTGCAATGCGCAGGTAGGCATCGCGCAAGCGCCCATTCATTTTGTCAAAGGTATTGATGGAATCCCATTGCGGATCGCCGTTTTGGCGGCCCCAGGTCATGAAATAGTTGACCTGACTACAAGGTTGAATCGCTTTGGCGCTATCGGCTAGTTGCACGGCGTAGGGGAGCGTTTGTGTATTCACTTGTCCATAAGGAAAACTTGGTTCTTGGCTTTGGCCCTGTAAGATGATGTAATCCCAATGTTGTTCTGCCATTTTTTGGTAATTGATTGGGTTTGCAGCATGGTTCTGAAAGGTTTGGCCGCCTGGTGTATTGCTGTCGAAGAGTAAGACATCCCCAAGAGAGCTACTTAAGTCGCTTACCATTGAAGGTAAGTTATTAACCCCCATATAGCTATTGCCTATAAACAGCGCCCGTAGCGTGTCTTGTCCGAGTATTGTATTCGATAAAAAGAGGGAAAATGAAAAGATGACGAGGCGCATTAATTTTGAATTTGAAGGATGGGAGATTGCAAGCGAATGTCTTTCGATGAGCTCCCGATTTGTAAATAAAAAGAAGTGGGGTAAGCATCAGAGCCAGGCCCTGTCTGGATTCCTAACTTGGACAGCGGAATTTTGTAGGAAATAAAACCTATTGTTTCGCCTTTTTTGAGCGCAACTTTTTTGGTGTCGATGAGGTATTGGACGGGTAAGGTTTCTTTGCTATAGATGGGCTTGACATAAAACTGAATGGCCTCAGCACCGTTGTACTGACCAGCGTTTTGAAGCAGGAAGGAAAATTCAAGGGTGTCTTTTCCACTTTGTAAAGAGAAGGTTTTTTGATCCATATTGAATTGGCTGTATTCAAACTGGGTGTAGCTGAGTCCGTAGCCAAAAGGGTAGAGGGGTTCTCCGCTGCCATTGACGTAGTCGTCGCCGCGACCCGTGGCTTCGTGCCAATAACTCAGCGGTAGTTGGCCTTCGTGTTGCGGAATGGTAAATGGAAGTTTTCCCGATGGGTTCACTTTTCCGCAAAGTATATTAGCTAGCGCTAAGCCGCCTGCTTCACCGCTATACCAATTGTAAAGAATAGCCGAAGCGTCGTCTTGCCAGTCTGTCATGGTAACGGCGCTGCCACCAACAATGACCACCACTACAGGTATGCCACAGGCCTTGAGTTCCTTAATGAGCGTTACTTGCGCTGGTGCCAAAGCTAGAGTGGAACGGTCTTGGAATTCGCCCTCAGGGTAATCAACCACTACAATTGCTACATCGCTGTCCAAAACCTTTTCTATCTCAAGATAAGTTTGGCTGTCTATACTACTCGGTTCCTCAATGAATAGCTTGATTCGCCCATTTCCTTGTGGTTCTCTGAATTCAATACGCAGTTGATACTGTTGCCCTTCTTTGACGTCGATAGCTATTTTTCTTTGGTGAAAACCTTGCTTCTCCCATTGGTCTATGCGGAGGGTGTCGTTTAGATACAAACGAAAGCCATCGTTGCCAGCCAAACCGAGTTCGATGGATGTGTTTTGCTTGCCAATCAATTGGGTTTCCCAGCGCGCAGTGTAAAAACCATTGCCTGTGAGCTCACTTGGCCCATAGAGTGTCCAGTGGTAGTCAATTTGATTTTCAGTTCTAGTTAAAACGGGTGTTCCTGATAGCGTTGGGTTATTGAAGTAATTGGCGTAGAATCCGTTGGGAATCTCAAACCATTTATTTTTAGTTTCGAGTACAACTTCATTAGACACCCATGGTTTTTCAGGCAAAGCATAATAACTGATATTTTTGACGCCAAAAGCCCCTTCTAAACCTTCTTTAATGCTGACATTTTGATAACCTTTTCCACTGTAGCCACCTAGTTTGACTTCAGCGGCAGCTTCACCAAGGAGTAAAATTTTGCTGTCTTTGGCAAGTGGTAAAATAGATTTCCCTTTTTTATCGGTTTCATTTTTCAATAGGACCATTGATTGTTCTGCACATGTTTGAGCCAGCTGAAAACCGTCGACGAGGAGTTTTGAAATTTCTTTTTCTTTGGGAACTGCTAAGTAGGGCTGCTCAAAAAGCCCGAGCTCAAACTTGACGCGCAACACACGCGCAACTGCTGAATCGATGCGGGCTTGCGCAACTTCTTGCCCGAGTAAACTTGGTTCAAATAACTGAAAATGGGCGCAATCGGTCTGAAAAATAACGTCTAGACCTGCAGAGAGCGCATGTTTGCCGCTTTCGTTGTAAGTGCTCGCCGTGCGGTGCAATACGAGCTCGCCTCCTACGGCATTGGCATCGGAAATCACAAATCCACGAAAGCCCCAATCAGTTTTGAGTGTTTTGTTGAGCAGTTTTTCAGAGGCCGAACAAGCACTGCCATCAAACGAATTATAGGCACTCATGACCGAACGCGCTTTGCCTTCGTGGAAAGCGGAGAGAAACGGCCGGTAGTGGCTCATATAAAGGTTGCGTTCGCTCAGGCCAATAGGGTAGGAGTCTCGGCCGCCGGCACCAACATTGACCGCAAAATGTTTGGGCGTACACACAACGCCGGCTGCTTCTAAGGGCCGCACAAAAGCCAAACCCATTTGGCTCGCAAGGTAGGGGTCTTCGCCAAAGGTTTCTTCGGTGCGGCCCCAGCGGACGTCCGAGGCCAAATTGAGCACTGGGCTGAGTACTTGCCTTATGCCAATGAGGCGCGCTTCGCGCGCAATTTGGACCGCTGCGCTCTGAACCAAAAGCGGATCAAAGGTGGCGGCTAGTGCAATGGCCTGCGGAAAGCTCGTGGCTTGAGCCCGAACTAGCCCGTGCAAACCTTCGTCAAAAAAGATGATAGGTATACCTAGGCGCGTGTTTTCTATGAAATGTCTTTGGATGACGTTTGCACGCGCAATGAGTTCCAGGTTGGTATTCGAACTTGAATAGTTCAGGATTTGTTGAGTGGGGTCTGAGAGTGCTGAGGCAAATAATTGGATACCAAAAATGCCGTCGGTAAAACGGCATTTAGTGGTATCGAAGTCCGAAGGGACCATAAAGAGTTGCCAAGCTTTTTCTGAAGCAGACATCCGACCAAGGAGGTCGGTTACGCGCACTTCGATAGGCTGGCTTGGGTCTTTGTAAAGTTGTGCCCGAACAAGTAGACTACAGCATAGAAAAATCAGGAGTAGCTTCATGTGCAGACGGACCTTATCTAATTACAAGCCATTAGCGGCCATGCGCAATTTGAGGTCAATATACGCTTGCTCGTAAGCTTCGCGTTGTTTTTTGTCGCGGTTAGAGATGTCCATACGGCCCATCGTTTTGAGGATTTCGTCTGCAGCAGCTGTATTGCGCAAAGCGAAGTAGGCCTCGAGTAGGTTGAAATAAATGGCTACGGTGATGTCTTTGTCAATGCGTGCTTTTTTGTTTTCGATGTCAGACTCTTCAAGTGCTTTTTTCCAAATGGTAATTGCTTCGTTCAGCTTCATAGCGCCTTGTGCTTCGTTGGTGCCGAGCATTTTAAAGCCGAGGTTAGCTGCGTTGAAGGCGTCGAGTAGGTCATTGTGAGACTCATTTTTTGATTTGACAAAGTTGAGTTCGAAGGTTTCTTCTGTGCGCTCATAACCAATGCGGTCATTGACCATATGGTTGATAGCTTTGAGGTTATCTTGTAAGCATTTGTCTTCCATTTGCTTGAGAACCGCACTCACATCCATGGAAGGTTGTGTTTTGGTCGCCGTACCTTTGTACAACTTGAATTCGGTAAATTCGGCAGGGGCAGCAGCGTAAACTTCTTGGTTAATGGCGTTGGTAACGCGGAAACTCATTGGGTGACGATAGGTAAACTCGATGTGGTAGTAAGTCACTTTAGTAGTAGTACTTACGCCGTCTTTGCGCGATACTTCATCCTTCACCTCACTAACAATTTTTGCAGGAGTAGCTTCAAAACCTTGTAAAGTAACGGTGTAGTTCAGTGCGTTGGCAGCGCCTTTTTGCAAACCATCGATGTAGAGGTAGGTAGAAGCCAAAGAATTGTAATCGTAAGCCGTTTTCATGACTGGCATTGGGATGGTGCGGCGGTAAGGCTGGGCAACGTAGTCTTTGACAGGCTTGTTGTTTTCGTTGAGAACTTGTTTTTCGATGATCTTTGAAGCGGTAGATTTTTCGTTCCAAGCTTTGGTTTCACGCTCAAATTTTTCGTCGGCAGCTTTTTGTTTGTTAGGAAGATCTGCCATGTCGCGTTGGTAGTCTGCTTCAGCTTGCGCTTTGTCGGCCTCATATTGCGCCATTAGTTTTTGGTTTTCAGCTTCGTAAGCAGCAGTTACACTTGCTGTGTAGGTCGTTGGTTTTGGCTGAACCGGGTTGGTTGGCAGTTTGGTATAAGTATAAGTAATTTGCTCACTCTTTACCGACTGGGCAAAAGAGTTGAAAGCGAGGGCGATAGCCACAAATAAGGTAGTTTTTTTCACGTGTTTAATTTTTGTACCCGCAAAGGACGTGAATTTTGACTAAAAAGTTGCTCCTATCGCAAATAATTTCATTTTGCCGAAACAATTTGTCGGAGTTTTTTTAATTTTAATTATTCAAATTTATGCAGATATGCAACAAATCATCAAAGTTAGCTTCATTGCTTTCGTAATGCTCTTGAGTTCTTGTACAGCTTTTTTTCTACCAGATACACAGCAAGTAGTTTTCCATACAGATTCTGATTCAAGCCATGTAAACGCCAACCAAAAGGAGCTTGGTAAAGGTAAAAAGATTAGCTCCGACATCGACAGATCAGGTTTTCAAGAAATAGTCATTCAAACACCTGGTTTCAAAGATGAACATCATTTGCTGATTCCTGTAAAAAGAGATCCTTTGTTTTACCCAATTGCTATTTTAGACCTACCGCTCGTTGCGCTTGGTTGGGATAACGTACTCCGTGAGTCACAATCCTTTTTATATGCCAACGAAGTGCATCTTAAACATCAGGTGGCATATGAAAAACGCAATCCAGATCAGCGCTACATCAATATTCAAGATGTTAAAATCGATATTCAAAATTTTGACGAAGACATCCAGTTTTACTTAGTACCCCATGCCTTAGACATCGAGCCCACACTACTTCAACAAAAGGAATTGCGTATCAGCGAAAATTTAGAGGCAAAAAGACTCGAAGAAGAACGCCTTGCGCAGTTAACCAAAAAGAAGCGCGGTCGAAAGTTATTCTCAGCTTCGTTAGAAAAGGTCGAGGAGCGCAAAACACTGTTTGCCGAGAATACTATTTTTACGGAAGATCTATTCAAGGTATTGTATCAGTCTGGTTTCGTCGATACCGTTAATACCGTTTTTAAAGACTACAACAACACGATTTTCCTTCAGGCAAAAATTAAAGAAATTGATGAATTTGTGATGTTTGAAGGCTATGAGAATTATAGGAAATTAGGAATAAAGGTAACCTGGACAAGCTTTAATTCCTACGATGAAATCATAGATTCTTTGGATATCTATAGTTTTTCAGATCCGTTTGTCACTGAAAGTTATATAGTTCCAGATTACGTTGGGATGATCAACGATGCCTTAGCTCAGAGTTACTACGAACTCAAGCAAACTGCTCCATTTCAACAAAAATTACCGGTACAAAAAGATTTCAATTCGCAAGAGCCACTTTTAAGACTGCCAAAACCGAGCCTCTTGGTTAAAGAAGTTTCTGATGCTGCTTTGGCTTCGGTCATTATCAAGCGAACCGATGGTGGCCATGGCTCTGGTTTTGCCATTTCTCAAGATGGTTACATTCTAACGAACTACCACGTGATTGCAGGTAAAAATCAAGATAAACCTACAAGCGTTAAAGTAATTCTTTCAAATGGCATTCCATTAGATGCAGAAGTCATACGCTACAACGGCGCTCGAGATATTGCCTTGCTCAAAGTTGCTTACAATTTCGAGAAAGCTTTTTTACTTTCTGATGTCAAATCATTTAAAAATTTATCTGAAGTGTATACCATTGGCGCACCAAAATCTATAGAACTAGGGCAGTCGGTGAGTTTAGGACTCATTTCAAATGAACGAACAACAAATAATAACAATTTACTGCAGCTCAATATCAATATTAATGGAGGGAACAGCGGTGGCCCGCTTTTCGATAAAAACGGCACACTTCATGGTGTTATTCAATCAAAATTAGTAGGAAAAGACACAGAAGGCGTTGGGTTTGCGATCCCTTCTTATTTGCTGTTCAGTTACCTTAACATTCAATATCAGAATTAAGATGAAAAATTATCGCCTCAAAGAATTCGTCTTGCTCGTCAGCTTTTTTACTGTGCTTACAAGTTTTGGGCAAGGCAAATACATCAAATTTGGAGCAACTGTACCCGGAACCACTTTAGGCGATCTTGTTGGAAAGGGTGCTTGTTTGTCTTTGGGCAAAGAGTCCCCAAAAGTATTTAATGTGCGCGCAAGAGTTGCTTTAGATCTATTCTATCATAAAAATGCCAGCGCTTCTTTGATTGGATATTCGCATGAATACGGCAGCTTTGGTGGAGATTATATTCAATCCAAAACCTACACAAGTACCATGTTTCTAAACGGCCAATTAGTGATGAGTTGGGATTACTTTTTATTTGAAAAATGTCCAAATTTCTATATAGGTCCTGATGCATTTCTCTCTATGGGCCTCAATGTTTACGACCAAACGGCTATCTATACAAATGGCGGAGGCGTGAAATCCCATGTGGGTTTTGAAAAGTCTTTAGGAAACAAATTGAAAGTTTTTGGAGAATATTCCATCAGCTATGTGGTCACAACCCCTTATTTTGAAATCCCAACACCAGCATACAGCACTCAATCTGAAAGGCCAAACTATTTATATACAGTGTTTCATCAATTTGGTTTAGGTTTTAGATTTTAATTTCGGAATTCATGAAAAATATCCTTTTTGCAGTTTTAGTTCCCCTTTTAGTGGCTTGTACCAAGTTCGATTCGGCAAAACCTACCGTCTCAATGGTCAGAACTGGTCAAAATGACGAAGATGTACTCGCCATTGTAGATTGCACCAATTTACCTTTGAAAAAAGTGCTTTTCTACGGTGTTCAACTCGATACCGTCGTTAATGCTCCAATCAATAGTTTTGGAGAGGATGGTTTACCAGGTCCTCCAAGTTTTCAAAAGGTGTTTTTTGCAGCCAGCACCAATATTATCCTGACGCCCGGACGCAAATACTACATTACTGCATTTGTTGCGCTTAAATCTGGAGAATTAGTTCTTTCAGAGCCCTTCGAATTTACCTATTAGAAGAAGTTCATTTTTTTGTTGATTTTGACTTTCTTTTGAGGCACACCGAACCAAACCTCTCTCTTTTTGTTTAACTAAAAAACATAAAGATGAAACAAAACACGCCGGTAGCTTCCCCAACACACATAGATGTTTTAATAGATGAAATGGGTGACGAACACGTCAGCACCTCGGTAGATACACCACTCCGAAAAGACGCATTTGACCGTTCAGACGCCGAAAAAATAGAGCAAATTGCACAACATTTTGGCCATATCATGGACATCCTTGGCTTAGACCGAACCGACGACAGCCTGAGCGGAACACCAAAGCGTGTTGCGAAAATGTATGTTCAAGAAATTTTCTCGGGTCTGAACCCTGCGAATTTTCCAGATGTCAAACTCTTTGAAAACAAATACCAGTACAATCAAATGCTTGTAGAGAAGAATATTTTATTCTACTCAAACTGCGAGCACCATTTTGTACCTATCATCGGCAAAGCACACGTAGCTTATATTTCCGGTGGTAAAGTCATTGGTTTGTCGAAAATCAATCGTCTTGTGCAGCATTTTGCCAAGCGTCCGCAAGTTCAGGAGCGCCTTACCATGCAAATTACCAAAGCGCTGCAAGAAGTACTCGAAACCCAAGATGTGGCAGTTGTTATCGACGCTACGCACCTTTGTGTTTCCTCAAGAGGAGTAAAGGATGTAAATAGCAGTACGGTTACGGCCAATTTCTGCGGCCAGTTTGAAAACGAAGCGACCAAAAACGAATTCTTGAAATATATCGGCCTCTAATAGTTAAGCAAAATTTCAAATGAAATTTTAGAAGTTACTGCGTTAAGGCCCGGTCAAATTAGGATTATATTTGCAAGTAACCAAGTTCGTCTTCGTTATGATTCGTTGTATCCGCATCTTTTTTTTTCTCATCCCAACACTTTTTCAGTTAGTTCGGGCACAATCTACCTTCGATACAATTGTGAAACCCAAGAAATTCATGGGTTTTGTGCCTTTATCTGATACGATTTCAGCAGACAAAAACGGTTTTTTTGCACTTCCCTTATTGTATTATACACCAGATACACGCTGGGCAGCCGGAGCAGCTGGGGTTTATTATTTTAAAGTCAAACCATCAGAGGGGCTTGCCACACAGCCCAGGGTTTCTTACGTACAGTTTTTAGCCGATTACACGCAAAATAAACAGCTAGACACCTGGGCTTCTTGGCATGTATTCACTCAAGATGAAAATTTTTTGTTGAAGGGTGATGTGCGTTACCGCGATTTTCCAGATCGCTTCTACGGAATTGGCAACGACACTGAGTTGTCACAAAAAGAGCAATATAGTTACCAGCTTTTTGTTTTGAAGTCACTTCAACTCAAGAAGGTCAAACCGGGTTTCTTTCTAGGTTTTGATTATGAGTTGCGTTATGAATACAATTTCAAGTATGAAAGCAATGGTGTTTTAGGAAATGGAACTATACCCGGTTACAAGGGTGGAGTAGGCTCAGCACTTGGCTTCGTGTCCATT
>JAIXXP010000016.1 GCA_027490665.1 Cryomorphaceae bacterium
CTGATTGCTAAAATTTCGCACCACCATTTGGTAGTTGATACCCTCTGGAACTTGTGCAAAAACTTGAAGAGACAAGAAAAGTGAGAATAAAAAGTAGAGATTTTTCATATTATTATTTGTTCAGACTAATATGTGATGATACAAAAACCATTTTCACCAGAGGTAGCTGCTGGAGGTAAAGGTAATGACGTAACAGAAACAGATACTCCACCTGGAGCACTACTTGAAGGATAATTTGTTACATATCCCGTTGGTAAATATGAACGTGATCCAGATGTTTGAATAGGGTAATTAAAGTTAACAGTTGGTCCATTAGTTCCATCAATACCATTACCCGCTGGATTTGCAGCAGAATAATTGGCATAAGAAGATCCAGTCCAATAGGTTCTTATTCCCCCTGTGCCTGGTACTCCCCCAGTGACGGATAATATGGTTGAAAAACTTGAACTACCTCCAATACCTCCATCTGTTCCATTACATGCAGGATGATTTTGACTACAATAGGAAGGTGTATTATCTGATCCAGCGACGCCTGGCGTGCCGCCTTGGCCAATGGTAATTAAATATGTTTGAAGCGGAATAACATTGATTATTTGCTTTGTATAACCACCAGATCCACCGTTTCCACCTTTAGATCCACCTTGGGAAAATGTACTGCCTGAAAAATGAGCTCCAGCTCTACCGCCAGCCCCGCCACCAGCTCCCCAAAGTTCGACTTGAATTTGAGTGACTCCTGCTGGACAAGTCCAAGAAGTTGACGCAGCAAATCCAAGTTTTATGCCCTGAGAAGGAACAAATCCACCACTAGTTCCTGACCCGTTACATGTGTATTGAGTTAAACTAGTATTAATCTCAGGAGCATCTAGGACTCCATTTCCATTAACATCCAAACCAGTTTCAATTTTTGTTCCACCATTAGTACAATTTGATCCCGCAGGTTCCGTAGTAGTTTTTATCAATGCATTAAGACCATTTGTTCCGTTTGTCCCACTTACTCCTGCAGCTCCTGTAGCTCCAGCAGGGCCTGTTAAACCAATTGGGCCTTGAGGACCAGTTGCCCCAGTAGCTCCCGCAGGGCCAGTTAAACCAATTGGACCTTGAGGACCGGTAGCTCCTGTAGCTCCAGCAGGACCTGTTAAACCTATTGGGCCTTGTTGGCCGGTAGCTCCGGTAGCTCCAGCAGGACCTGTTAAACCAATCGGGCCTTGAGGACCAGTTGCTCCGGTAGCTCCCGCAGGACCTGTTAAACCAATTGGACCTTGTGGGCCGGTTGCTCCTGTAGCTCCCGCAGGACCTGTTAAACCAATCGGACCTTGTGGGCCGGTTGCTCCTGTAGCTCCCGCAGGACCTGTTAAACCAATCGGACCTTGAGGACCTGTTGCTCCTGTAGCTCCAGCAGGACCTGTTAAACCAATTGGACCTTGAGGACCGGTTGCGCCAACGGCTCCATTACAAACAAACTTTGTTAATGAGCTAGTTATTTCTGAAGCGTCTAGTAAACCGTTGCCATTTACATCCAATCCATATTCAAGTTTTATTCCCCCTGTTGGGCATTCTACGCCAGCTGTTACGGTTGTTGTCGCAACTAGTGTATTAAGACCATTGGTGCCATTTGTTCCATTGATGCCGTTTGTACCATTTGTACCGGCAGGTCCTTGGATACCGGCGACCCCTTGTGGGCCAGTAGCGCCTGCAGGGCCCATGATGTTCCCGGCTAGAATCCAGGTGGTGCCATTTTGCTTAAAGTAGATATTGCCATTTGCAGTATCGTAATAGTAGTTACCGGTAACGCCAGAACTAGATACTGGAACACCAGTGCCGTATTGCCACTGGTTGAGTGTGGCCCCTGCCGATTTAGCGTAAAGCGCGTAAGGCACACTCATGAGTTGTTGCGAACCGTAATTTTGATATGTCGTTCCGCCCGTAAAATCAATGCCAAAAACAGCGAAAAAAGGTCCGTTACCCCAAGGAATAGTGGCGAATGTTCCAGTCTGCACGGTTCCATTTCCTATCACTAAATTCACCAAAGCCTGTGGGTTGGTTGTTACAACATGGCGCTCTTGGTATACCAATGGGCCAGTGGCTGACGTTTGACGAATCTGCACTTGAATACCTAGATTCACATTTGCAGCAAGCTGATTGCTAAAATTTCGCACCACCATTTGGTAGTTGATACCCTCTGGAACTTGTGCAAAAACTTGAAGAGACAAGAAAAGTGAGAATAAAAAGTAGAGGTTTTTCATGTTACTGTTTGTTCATTTTAATGAGTTTGCTTTGCTGCAGAAACCTGCCATCTTCCTTGTAGAAATTTAAAAAATAATTGCCCGGAGAAATTTGATGGTCTAAACTGAACTCCAACACCAAGGATTCCATGGTTTGTGTTTTTACTAATTTACCTTGGCTATCCATTAACTGAACGGTAACTTTGCCATCCCAAAGTTCCGGTGCTTTGATTATGGTAAAGTTGGTTGCTGGATTTGGTGAAATTTGAAAAGGATCGTTAAGCGTTATTTGTACCGGTGATGGCGGTGCAATGGGAAAAATACCATCTGGTTGAATAAAACCGACATTGAGTCTTTTGCCCGCAAGAGAGAATTGTCCGATAATTGGTTCTCCCATCGTGAAGGTCACTTTATTGTTTACGGCCGTTGGCGCACCTAAGGTCAAATTTTTTAAATCGCGACCAGCAGTGGAGAAAATAAAGCGATCAGGAACTTGCTGAGCAATTAAAGCATAGAAATTGACACATGTAGAGAGTAAAATTGTAAGTCTTGAAAAAATCATGTAAATATATTTTAACAGTACTGTAAAATTAGTCAGTAAAATATATTTCACACAATATAATAGAGGAAATTGCGAGTTACCCGATTTTAAACCCTAAAAAATGGAGGTGTATTAACAAAAAAACCCCGAAGAAACTTCGGGGTTTTTGTAGTGGTACCTCCAGGAATCGAACCAGGGACACAAGGATTTTCAGTCCTTTGCTCTACCAACTGAGCTAAGGTACCAGCC
>JAIXXP010000133.1 GCA_027490665.1 Cryomorphaceae bacterium
CGCAGGCAATTATAAATAAAACCTATAAATCTACCGGTGAAATTGTGCTGTATTTTGTTGGTGAGGCAACTCTCGAAGAAGTAAGGACATTTTTAAGTGAGAGATTGCCAGATTTTATGGTGCCTACGTTTTTTGTGAGAATGGATGCAATTCCATTAAATAACAATGGTAAGTTAGACACGAGCAAATTGCCTACACCTGTTTTAACTGTTGGTAATGTAGTATTTAAGCCTGAATCTGATGCTGAGATGATTCTTTCGTCAGTATTTGAGCAAGTACTTAAATTACCAAATGGATCATTGTGCGAAGATACTTCCTTTATCAGTATGGGCGGTGACAGCATAAAATCTATTCAGGTCATCTCCAAGCTTAGGGCAAAAGGATTTAAAATAAAGGTTTCAGACATTATGAAAATGCAAAGCATTAAAACGCTTGCAAAAAAACTAGAGATAAATGAAGAGCCGGCTGTTACACAAATCGTAGCAGAAAAATTTGGCTTATCACCTATACAGCATTTCTTTTTCAGTGATACACTAATTAGTGGGGATGAAAATGAAAAACATTTTTACAATCAAAGTTTTCTACTTGATTTAGGTGAAAAATTCTCTGCTTCGTTTATAGAAGAATGTCTATACGATTTCATTTGTCATCATGATACTTTGCGAATCAAATTTGAGAAAGAAAATAACAATTATTTCGCTAGATATCAATCTCCTTCAACAAGCATATTTAGGTTGAGTGAAACCACCATTCCGGTCAATTTATCTGACAAGAACCGGGAGGAATATATCAATAAAGAATCTTTCAAATTAAAGAACGCGCTTCACTTATTCGATGGTCCTTTATTAGGCGCACTGATCTTCCAAGATGACAAAACATCTACTTTACTTATAACATGTCATCATTTGTTAGTGGATTTAGTTTCATGGCGCATAATGATAGATGACTTAAATGAAATTATAAAAGGAAAACAAAGAAAATCTCCAACTAATTTACCGAAAAGCTCTAGTTACTATCAATGGGTAGGGGCGCTTAAAAAATACGCCTACAGTCAAAGGGCTCAAAAGCAAATTGGTTTCTGGAATGATATCTTATCAAAGCCTGGTGATCGTATAAACCAACAGTTAAAAGAAGGTAAATCAAATATTTCTGATTACGTGTTATTCGAATTTACGGAATCTGAAACAAAAAAGTTATTGCAGTCACTTTCACACGCCAATCAGCTTGAAATAAACAGTGTTTTACTTTATGCTGTTGGCATGGCAGCTAGAAATATTCTAGGAATGAACCATGTTCGTTTTAACTTGGAAGGACACGGTCGTGAAGAATTTGACAATGATATTCATATAGACAGAACTGTTGGATGGTTTACATCCCTTTTTCCTTTCAATATCGATGTTCGACAATTGGGTCATCATCCAGTTAAGGCAGCTGTTGAATTAAATTCAAGATTGACTAGCTTGCCTGATAAAGGTTTCGGTTTTGGTGTGTTGTGGCAAAATAACCTCCTTAGTTCATCTGGTTTTCCTGATTATAATTCAATTGAGTTCAACTATATGGGCTCCTTCTCTAGTAATTCAGGTGCTAATGACGCAATAAAAATATCTCCATTTGACCACGGTCCGGAAAGCAATGCAGGTATTAAATCCGGAAGCATACTTTCTGTAGGTAGTATGATTTTTGATAACCGGTTCAGCTTGAAAATCTGGTATGATAGCAAGCAGCTTCCTGAAAATATAATAAACGCGTTTTCGGTAGAGGTATCGGCAATGCTTAAAGGATTGGTTACTGATCTGTTAAATTCTCCTGTTGCGCTTAAAACTGCCAACGATTTTATTTTCAAGGATATTTCTCCAAGCAGTCTGAAGCGGCTTGAAGAACACTACGGTCAAATTGATGATGTATTGCGATTAACACCACTACAACGTGGAATTTACTTTCATACAGAATATAATAATGATCCAGAAATGTATTTTGTGCAATTCGGATTCCTATTGAAAAAACTAAAAAATACAACTTTGTTTAAAGAAGTTGTAGGTGAAGTGTTGTCTGCTTATGATATCTTAAAGGTTGTCTTTACACGAGAAATTGACCAACTGCCATTGCAAATAGTATTGCAACAAACACAGATAGATATTGAAGAGATCGATATTTCGTATCTCACCGAGGAAACGCAAAAAAAATACCTTGAAAACTACTTTGTAGAACAGCGAAAAATTGAGTTTAATTTGTTGACAGGCAGCCTTGTAAGGATCAAACTCCTGAAAATGGGACCTGAGGAATATTATTTACTCTGGAACAATCACCATATTATTCTTGATGGCTGGAGCACACAGATATTACTGAATGATATTTACCGTATTTATACGGATAATTTGCTTTCTGGATCCAAACAGCTGCTTGGCAATCTCGATCCTAAAAATAATTTCCGTCACTACGTTGAATGGTTAGACAATTACAATCAAGATAGTGCCATAGCATTTTGGAAAAAATACCTAGAAAACTTCCAACCAGTGCACGATCCGTTTGCCAATGATAACAAACTTAATTTAACTTTTGAAACGCGAGATGATGAGTTGGTATTTGATTCAAATTTAACAGAATCTGTTTATAACAAGGCAGCCCAAATGGGACTGACCGTTAGTACCCTTTTTCAAGGTATTTGGGCCATCATTTATTCTAAATATTGTGTTTCCAATGATGTTGTTTTTGGTATCGTTACTTCGGGCAGGCCATCCGCTCTTGAAAATGTTGAAAATATAGTAGGTGCGCTTATCAATACTGTACCATTAAGAATAACGCTGAATGACCAAGACACCCTTCAAGATTACTTTAGAGGAATCGAAGATGCTTATATTCAGGTTGAACCTCACCAATATATTGGCCTATCTGAAATTCAAAATGCCGCAGGATTGAAGATGCCACTTTTTTCACATGCCATTGTATTTGAAAATTATCCTATTCCAAATGATAACAATCAAAAGGACTCTGCCTATGTTATTGATCCCGAATGGAATCATGTGTATGAGAAAAATAGTTATAACCTGAGTTTAATTGTTTTACCTGAAAAAACATTAAGGGTTATTTTAAAATACAACGCAAATGTAATATCAGAATTAACCATCCAATCCATTAAAAAAAGTTTACTAAGATTGATGCATGAGGTTGTTTCTGACGGTTTAAAAAAGTTAAATGAAATTGAAATACTAGATTTTGAATCTCAGCTTGACATTGTCGAACAATGCACCAATTCTCAGGTAGAAGTTTACGATGATTCAAAAACCCTTATAGATCACTATTACGATGGAAAGACAAAACAGTCTGATACAGCTGTAATTTTCCGAGGCAAATCGTACTCATATGACTGGCTGGAAAATGAAAGCAATCGTTTTTCTTCCTATTTGCGCCATTGCTTGGGTATAAACAAAGGAGAAATGGTAGCAGTACAGTTGCCAAGAAGTGAATATCTACCCGTTGTTTTAATCGGAATATTGAAAAATGGTTGTGCTTACGTACCTATTGCTATTGACCAGCCAGCGGCAAGAACACAGTTTATGCTTGAAGACTGTGATTCCAAAATAGTCATAACAACCGAAATCGTACAGGAATTTATAGAAGATAAAACTATTCAGCCAAAGTTAACAGACCTGCCTAATGGTAAAGATCTAATATACTGTTTGTATACTTCTGGTTCAACTGGACAGCCCAAAGGATGTTTGCTTGAACATCATTCACTGCTTAATAGGTTAATATGGATGCAAAATGCTTATTCCTTGAGCCCAGATGATGTGATTTTACAAAAAACTCCTTACACCTTTGATGTGTCCGTTTGGGAGCTGTTTTGGTGGTTGATGTATGGTGCAAAAATGTGTCTTCTCGACCAAGATGCAGAAAAAGATCCCGAAGCAATTGTCCAGGCTGTAGAAGACAATAAGGTCACGGTTATTCATTTTGTTCCATCCATGTTTACCGTTTTTCTTGATTTTCTTGAGTCGAATCCGGAAAGTATCAAAAGATTGAAATCGCTCAAACAGATTTTTACCAGTGGAGAAGCTCTCCTTGGTTATCACGTAAGAAGAATGAGAGCATTTTTACCTGACACAAAACTAATGAACCTCTATGGACCTACCGAGGCAAGTATTGATGTTAGTTATTATGATTGCTCCGACTGGGATGGTGTAGTAGAAGAGATTCCGATTGGAAGACCAATATTCAATACGGGGTTGTTAGTTTTAGATGCAAGAAGTAAAATTTTGCCTCCTGGTTCGGTTGGTGAAATTGCTATATCCGGTGTAGGTTTGGCGAAAGGCTACCTCAATAAGCTGGAACTTACCCAACAAAAGTTTATTGTACATCCAACAGACGCGAGTCAGAAAGTATATCTAACGGGTGATTTGGGGAGGTGGAATGCGAAAGGTCAATTAGAATATCTCGGA
Source organism: Cryomorphaceae bacterium (assembly GCA_027490665.1). Lineage (GTDB taxonomy): Bacteria > Bacteroidota > Bacteroidia > Flavobacteriales_D > Crocinitomicaceae > UBA952. The sequence goes on from JAIXXP010000133.1 coordinate 4,437, forward strand.
AGATTAGATGACCAAGTAAAAATTAGAGGAAACCGGATCGAATTAGGAGAAATAACCAGTAAGATATTGTGTTTTGAAGGGGTTAAGGAATCGGTTGTAATTGCCAAAAAAATTCAATTATCATCTCACCTCGAATTGGTGGCGTATATTGTAGGAACAAAAGATTTTGCCAATCTCAAAAGATATCTAGCCGAAAATTTGCCTTCTTATATGCTACCTTCACATTTTGTTTCTATTGAAGGTATACCGCTCAGTAGTAGTGGCAAAGTAAATCGAAAACTCCTTCCCGATCCTGAAAACACTGGGTTGGATGCTTCGGAATATATTGCTCCGAGTACAGCTTTGGAAATTATATTGGCAGAGGTATGGGCTTCCGTTTTACAAAAAAATCTTGTCCATATAGGACTTGGTTCTGATTTCTTTGACTTAGGAGGTGATAGCATTAAAGCCATACAAGTGGTGTCAAAACTGCGTATGAAAGGTTTTTCTCTGCGTCTTGCGGATGTGATTTCCAAAACCACACTCGAACAACAGGCACGGCATATTCAAAAAGCAACTAGGGAAATTTCACAAAACCCTGAAACAGGTTCTTTTTCTTTGGGCCCAATTCAGCATTTATTTCTGAATACTGGGTTTATGGATGGCAATGCAGCGGAAAAATCTCATTTCAACCAAAGCCTCATATTTAACTTGCCTGAATGGGCGGATCAGGAAATGTTGACCAAGGCTTGGGAAAAGATAACACTGCATCATGACGCATTAAGATTACGTTTTTCATACCGTGATCATAAGTGGATACAAGAATATGCTGCCCCCGGAACTCATAATTATCAGATTTATTCCTTTGATTTAACAACCCACGATGAAAAGAATCTGTCTGATTCTATAATTCAGTTAAGCCAAACTGTGAAAAAGTCAACTGATTTGCAAAACGGCCCATTGGTGAATCTCGGATATTTCTTTTGCAATGATGTGAACCGTCTTTTGGTAACCATACACCATCTGGTTGTAGACATGGTTTCATGGCAAATTATTAAGGAAGACTTTGAGAATTTACTTTTGCAATTGAAAGAAAACAAAGTCCTTGAACTGCCTTTAAAAACCAATAGTTATAAAAACTGGATTTTAGCTCATGATAGCAATGAGTACAAGCAAATTGCAGAAAAACACTGCAGTTTCTGGGACGGTTTAGATATGACCGGTGCAAAAATGTTATTGCCAGAAAACAACTCAAAACAGCCGCTTTCAACATGGAAAGACTATAAAAGGTTATGTTTATCCGTTTCGCAAACGCAGTTTATTGAAATTTCCCGCAAAAAGAAATCCAGTAAAGCAGATACACTATTGCTTTATGCATTATCAAAAGCACTGAATAGAACATTTGGTGAGGGAGTTTATGCTTGCTATGCCGAAACACATGGCAGAATTGACACGGACGTTGATTTGGATTTGAGTAGAACAGTTGGTTGGTTTACAGACATGTACCCGGTTTTATTAAATGCCAATTCACAAAATGAAAATATCGATGAATATTTATCGTTTCACGATAGGGTTTACCAGCAAATGGAACTCAATAAGTCATTCCTGTGGAATCATTATCTCAAATCTGCTTCAGATCCACGGCCTGACGGTATTGATTTTATCGAATTTAACTTTTTGGGCGAAATAAGCAAGGACGAGAAAAGCCGTATTGAGCATGTTCAAGAATCAGAATTCAATTCTGGAGCGGATGCCAGTCAAAATCTTATACCAAAAGCACGCATAATAATCGTAAGTGGTTTTGTTAATGGCAATCTTCAATTTGATGTCTCAGCCTCGGAAAGTAGTTTTTCAGGAGATTTAATCAATCAATTATTAAATGAACTAGAAGCTGCTGCATTTGAAATTATACATGAGCTGGTCAAATCGGAACGAACACTTAAATCAGGTGTTGATTTCACATATAATAAACTTACATTTAATGAAGTCCAATCCATAGAGGAAGATTACGGAGAACTCGAGGATGTTTACGAGTTGAGTCCAATGCAAAAAGGCTTATTCTATCTTGGATTGTACAACGAAAATAATCAATCTTATTGCGTACAGTTTGGTGAGAAATACAAGGGTACATTAAATGTTGGCTTGTTCAAGGATGCCATAATCGAAACAGTTGTTAACAACCCTTCTCTAAAAGCCATTTTTAGATCAGATGTGGGTAAGGATATCCTACAAATTATCCCCAAATATGTAGACGTAGATTTTGAGTTTATTGACCTTTCTGATGCATACCAATTGGACCATGCAGCCTTTTGTTTACAATATGCTGCTGCTGAGCGCACGCGTCCGTTTGACTTCAGTAATGGAAAGTTATTGCGCACTAAGCTATTTAAGTGGGATGACGATACTTTTTACTTTTTATGGACGAATCACCACATTATTTTGGACGGCTGGAGTACGAGCATAATATTAGCTGAAATCAAAAATAGACATCACCACAAACTTGCTAAATTGGCTTATCACCAAGAATCAAAACCGCTGTTTTCAGACTATATCAAATGGCTTGGGCAACAACAAGAATCACAGTCTATCGAATTTTGGAAACAAAAACTAAATGGATATAACCACGTTGCAGAAATAAAAAGTTTTGAGAACCATAAAACAAATGATGCAGAATTTTACACCATAGATTCGGTTTTCAACTTGTCAATGGAGCTCTCCAGTAGCCTTGAACAAAAGGCTAAAAAAATGAAAACAACATTAAATACCATTACGCAGGCTGCTTATAGTTTGTTACTCTCTTATTACAGCAAAAACGACGACGTGGTTTTTGGCGCAATCGTTTCTGGAAGGCCTGGTCAGATTCCTGATATACAAAAAATGGTGGGTTTATTGTTTAATACTATTCCATTGAGGGTCAGATTACATGATAAATTGAGGCTCTCGGATTTGTTGGGTGATATTCAAAAATATTTTATTGAAAGTCAAGATTTCCATTACCTCAATGTTGCAGACTTCAATCAAATGGGCTTAGCGGTAAGGAATCCTATCAGAACCTTGTTAACTTTTGAAAATTATCCAGATGAGTTAGATAACGACGGTTATTACAGTACCTCAGAAGAGGATAAATTCATTTTTGAACAAACAAATTATGACTTGAGCACAATTATTATTCCAGGTCCTGTACTACAGTTTATCATCAAATACAATCCTGTTAAATATAGTAAATCTCAAATAGATGAAATTCACTCCATGTGGGAATTGATACTTGGATTAATGGCGATGGAAGAAGATACGCTTATTCAAGATATTCGATTAAAAATGACTAGTTTAATTGTAGATCTAGAAAAATCAGAAATTGAGAAACAGAAAAGCTTGAACCTATCAAAACTTAAAAAATTTAAAAAATGAAAAATAGTCTTGAAAAATTGAAAGCTGCAAAAGCCGTTCCCTTGGAAGAAAAATCACTCACGGAAGTCAAAAGGGTCAGCGATAAACATAGTTTTCCGATAATGGTACAGTCCAATTTGTCAGGGTTAAATCTTGAACAATGGATTGCTAATAATAAAAGTTTCTGTGATGATTCTATGAAAAAACATGGAGCCATATTGTTTAGAAATTTTAATATCAATTCGGTTGAGGATTTCTCTGAATTTGTAAAGACCTTGGGTTTACAGGCTCAAAAGTATACCAACAGGACATCACCGAGGTATTCCGTTGCTGAAAATGTGTATACATCAACAACACAACCAAAGACTGAAATTATTCATTTTCACAGTGAAAATTCATATTCACAAACTCCGCCTGATAAACTTATATTTTGCTGTATAATTCCTGCACAGATTGGCGGAGAAACTCCATTGGCAGATAACAGGTTGGTTTTGAATAATATACCTGAATCAATAAAAAGTAAATTTAGAAATTTAGGAGTTTTGTACAAGCGCAGGGTAAGTGACGAACTTGGTCTTGGTTGGAACGAGATTTTTCAGGTCCAGACAAAGGAAGAGGTTGAGGAGCAGTGTAAGAAAAATAATATTCAGTTTCACTGGATAGGTGACATTCTTGACTTGAGTTGGAAAGGACCTGCAATAGTAAATCATGCTTTAACGGGCGAAGAAATTTGGTTTAATCACGCTTTCTTCTTTAACAAGTTTTCCTATTCTGAAGATTTTCTAAGTATCCTGGACTCAGAAGATGATTTGCCTTTTTCTACCTTTTATGGCGACGGATCCTCAATTTCTCGAGAGGAATATGACTTGATAAAAAACGCTTACGATCATTCCAGGGTTGACTTCCCATGGCAAAAAGGTGATTTGCTCATTGTCGATAATTTTTTAATAAGCCATTCTAGAAATAGTTATGATGGCGATCGTCAGATATTGGTTTCTATTTTTTAAAGTGCTTCACAAATATTTATGTCAACTTTTAAACTTTCAAAAAATCAAGAATTCCATTTTTTAAAAAGTGGAGGGCGTTATCTTTCTCTGCTTTACTCATTTAATGCTGATATGGATATTGACAGGCTAAAGGATGCCTGTGCAAAAGGCATAAAGTCTGTAGATTTATTGAATTATAAACTTGTGGACGTTTCCGCAATGTTCCCACTTCAAACTGATGGAATTGCAGAATTAGACATAAACGTAACGTTTGACCCTGAATTTACAGTAGAAAAATTCTATAGTGAAATTGATAATAATGAAGCTCAAATCAACCCATATCAACACAAACCTATAGCATTAGCAATAGTTATCAGCAATAGAATCTATCTTAAAATTAATGTATCATGCGTTTATTTTGATAATTATTCTACTAACCGATTGGTTCAACGGATTATCGATATTTACTTTAATCATGATGTAGAATTTGAGGAAGAAATAGATTATTTTAGTTATTCAGAATGGCAAAATGAAATTTTGGATGAAGAGGTATCCGAAGAAAATTTCTACAACCAAAGATCAAAAGAAAAGGGGGCAGATTGTCTGAACAGTCTGACTGATAAAACGGGTTTTCCTTTAACCAAAATGCTTGTTGAGGATATATGGATTGGGGATAAAAAGCAGTTCAGCCAAGATCAACTAGCAGCTTTAACGCTACAATTTATAGGTAATTATATCAAGGATAAGAATTTTAGTGTTGGGCTCTTACCATATTTTAGAAATCATGATATTTTAAACGAGACACTAGGTCTTATAAATACTTCCTTACCTGTTTATTATTCTCACGAAGAATGCTCCAATCTAGAGTATGCAACAACACTAGTGAATGAGTCCGCAACCAACAGGGATAATTTTAACTATACTTACCTTACTTCTGATTTTGACAATATCCAACTCATCTATTTAGATGTCCCTGATTCTTCGTCATTCAACCAATCAGGAGCTCGTTTTGAAGCTTTTGTTCCTAGTGATGAGATCAAAGATTTAAAAGTGCTTTTTATTGTTTCAGATCAGCAGATACTCCTTCGTGCAATTCTTCCCTCTACGCAGGATAATCATATACCTACGCTTTTCATGGATCAGTTCCGCAATTTTGTCAAAACATTTTGCACAAGCGGCACAACAGAATTCGTAGCTACTTCCAAACAGATTGAATATTATGAGAAAAACACCTGTGATCAACCTCAACAACTGACTGATAAAAATCACAGTAATGTAGTTTCTATTCTTACGGAAAGCTTTGTCAAATATGCGGGTAACGATTGCTTGGCAAACGGGGATACTTATTTGACTTTTGCGGAGTTAGATAGCGTAAGTAACCAAATGGCTCATTTTCTCTCCAGTGATCTTGGAGTAAAAAAAGGAGAAATGGTTGCACTCATGCTGCCAAGAAGTATCAATCAGATAATTGCTTTGTTGGGGATTATAAAAACCGGAGCATGTTTCATAACTATTGATTCTGGCTTGCCGGAACCAAGAAAGCAGTTTATCATAGAAGATGCTAACATAAGATCCACGATAGATTTATCGGTTATGGATCAATTTAATGCCGGTCGATATCCATCTCATCCTGTCTCAGTTAGCCTGGATACAACAGATCCTTTTTATTGTATCTACACATCGGGCTCAACTGGTCTTCCAAAAGGTTGCCTTATTAACAACGAGAATATACTCAATTACCTATCCTGGATTGGTCAGTATTGGAAAGGATATGAACAAAAAAAAGTGGGCTATTTTACGACCTTGTCTTTTGATTTTACGATCACGTCTTTATTAGGGTCATTACTTTCAGGGAGTTGCTTATGTGTGATTAATGAAGAGGCAGATTTGTCAGAATCTCTAAATCAGATAGTCAGTGACAATGGGGTAGGTGTAATAAAAATCACACCAGCACATATCGGTCTTTTGGGCAAAGAAACACTTCAAAAATCAAATCCAAAAGTTTTTATTGTTGGAGGGGAGGCGTTATCTAAAAAACAAATTGAACATTTACGCAACAACAAAGACTGTCAAATTTATAATGAATATGGTCCTACGGAAGCAACAGTAGGTTGTATTGTACACCTCGTAGATGCCACAAATATGCCTTACATCGGAAAACCTATTCCGGGTGTGAAAGTATTGATTGTAAATGAAAGTAATCAACCCTTACCAATAGGTTGTATAGGGGAAATACTTCTTTCTGGCAAAAGTGTGATCAAGGAATATCTCAAAACATCTCAGAATAATGCATCAAAGTTTACTAATATTTCGGGAATAGATGGGTTGTTTTATCGCACAGGAGATATTGGAAGGTTAACAGGTGGGAGTATTTATGAATATCATGGCAGAACAGATGACCAAGTAAAACTTAATGGATACCGGATAGAACTAGCAGAAGTTGAGGCGAATATCAAAAAGATAGAATATGTCGATGATGCAGCTGTTGTTATTCATTCACAAAATGACAACAAACAATTAATCGCATTTTGGGTATCCAACCATGAAGAGATTGATTTTACATCCGAGTTAAAGAAATTTCTTCCTCTCTACATGATTCCTTCAAGGTATATAAAATTGAATTCATTACCGTTGAATCACAATGGCAAAATAGATAAATTATACCTTTCTCAATTGCCTCTTGAAACGGAAAGTTCTATAATAACATTAGATACAAAATCTGAGTCTTTAATTGCAGAAGCTATTGCCGCAGAGTTAAAAATCAATGTTGTTAAAATTGGTAAAGAATCCAATTTTATTTCATTGGGTGGAGACAGTATCAAAGCTATACAAGTTTTAGCAACATTAAGAAAGAATCAATTTCAGATAAGCTTGCAGGATTTAATGGGCGGAAAGCCAATTTCATTTCTGGCAAGGAATCTTAGAAAGATAAATAGGAAAGCAAGTCAGACCGCTGTATCTGGAATTGTGGAAATGACACCGATCCAAAGTTTGTTTTGTGGGAGTGATTTTATTACCGGCTTACCAACAGAAAAATCATTTTACAATCAGAGTCAACTTTTAGATCTCCGTACAGTCGTAACGCCTGAGGATGTACATGAAGTAATGAAAAAACTCATGGAACACCATGACATGTTAAGGGCTACATTTCAATGGGATTTGGACGGATGTTCAAGTCAAGTTGTATTGAATGTAACTGACATTGATGCAAAACCAGAGGTGTTCGATATTTCAGCTAATCAGGAAGATAAACAGGCTGACGAGGTTGAAACAATATGCGAGAAGTTAAAGTCACAACTTCTTATGCAGCATGGACCTCTCGTTAAATCTGCATATATCAAGGCCCAGGAAAAAACATATTTTTTCATCACGGCGCATCACCTCATTACAGATCTTGTCTCTTGGAAAATTATCCTAGAGGACATCGATCTACTACTAACACAAATAAGCAATAAAAGTAGGATACAACTTCCCCTAAAAACCGACAGCTATATGCTGTGGTCCAATTTTATACAAAGCAAAGCCGTTGAATTAAAACAGCATGACGATACATTTTTTTGGAATAATATACTATCTGAAAAGGTAAATGATATTTCTTTTGGTAATAAGGGCTTTTCTCTCAAAAATGCGCAAACGAAAGTACTCAGCGTTCCCATTGAAAAAGTCGCCAAAATTGCTACGCTTACAGAAGGTCAAATTTATCTGAATACCCAATCCGTTTTGTTGAGATCATTGGGAGATGCACTTGCAGGGGTTTTTGGTGCTGGAACCTATAGGATTCACCTAGAGAGTCACGGTAGAAACACTTTTGGTGATATAGACCTCAGTCGAACCGTCGGATGGTTTACCTCTACATACCCAATTGTGGTTTCTTGTGTAAACGAACGTTCTATGCCTGAAGATTACATTTCATTAGGTTACACGTTATCCAACCTACCGATGGATGGCTTAAGCTTTGGAATTTTAAATCAGTCTGAGCAATTAAGAAATGAAAATACTGTTTCGTGGGTCGAATTCAATTATTTAGGTGATTTGGTAGACAATGCCGAAAGTTTTGCCAATTTTAGTATTTCCGATTTATCTCATGGATATGAGTCATCTCGAGAATTGACCCACATGGCAGATTTTTCGGTCTTAGCCTACCAAAAAAATAAACAAATAGTCATAGAGTTCAACTACAATGCCGACGTAATTTCCGAACAAAAAATGGAATTACTGAAAGGAAAAGTAATAGATAGTATTGATTATTTCATTGCTGACTTTGAAAACAATAATCAACAATTTCTATTAGCTCAACCAACCACCACTAAAGGCATTGGATATGACGCTATAAAACGTCTTGAATCTGAACTTGGCGAGCCTGAAGATATTCTACTTTTATCGCCATTGCAGTCAGGAATCTACTTTCATGCTTTGGCTGAAGAAGATGACAGAGCTTATTTTTGGCAATATGCTTACAAAATTAAGGATAGCGTTGATGTTGATATTTTTAGAGAGACATTTAATGAATTGCTCAAAAGACACCAAGTTCTCCGCACTGTTTTTAGAAATGATGTAATGTTGCGTCCGGTTCAAATTGTATTGAAAGAACCTAAAATAGATTTGCGATTTGAGGATTTATGTGACCTGAACTTAGAGGAGCAGGATGCAAAACTTGCTGATATCAGGACTGCCGATATAAGGGAGGGTTTTGATATAGCAAATGGACCTTTGATTAGATTATATTTGATTAAACTGCGCGATGATGTTTTTTACCGTATTTGGAGTAATCATCATTTGCTACTAGATGGCTGGAGTACCCAAATTGTACTCAAAGAGTTTGAACAAATATATTTTGAACTTTCAAATGGGAGGGAAGTTCAATTGCCTGATTTACCTTCTTTTTCTAGCTATATAGATTGGTATCAGCGTCTTCCTGTTAGAGAATCTCAACAATATTGGCAGCAATATCTCAAGGGTTATGAATATTCTTTGTCACTGCCTGGTGATTTAATGAAAGATTCAAAAGAATATATACCCTCGGATTTCTTTTTCAAAATAGATCCCAAGCTAACAACCTTACTGAATGATTTTGCTACTTCCGCGAGTGTAACACTTAATGCTCTTGTCCAGTGCATGTGGGGGCTTATTATTGCACGACAAAATCAGGTAAATGATGTTGTTTTTGGTTCAGTAATTTCAGGTAGATCTTCCCTATTGCCAGATGCTGATAAAATGGTGGGAATGCTGATTAATACAATCCCAAACAGAATCAGATTTGAAGCAGATACTACGTTTAAATCACTGCTGAATCAAATGTTTAAAACATTTGTTGAGGGCGAACCCCATCATTATCTGCCGCTATTTGAGATACAAAAACAAAGTGCGTCAGGGAAGGATCTCATTCAAAATGTGATAACTTATGTCAATTATCCTGATTCTGAGCGTACTGACTCACAAAGCTTGGGAAACAGCAGTTTGAGGATTGATGAAGACTCCATCCGAATTTATGAGAGCACACAATTTGATATAAATATTTTGGTGTATCATGGAGAAGGTTTGGAGTTTAATGTAAAGTACAATTCAGCTGCCTACAGCAAAGAAGCAATTTCTGCATTGTCAGGTCTCTGGCATGCACTTTTGAATAGAATTTTGAGTAATGAGGATATAGATATTCAAAAGTTATTGTCTGTTACCGACCAGGAAAGATCTATTTGTTTGACTGGACCCGGGATCGGAGAAAACCAAGAAATTCCTTTCCATAGTGTACTTGACTTCCTTGAGGTAGCTTTCCTTAAGCGGCCAAATTCTGTTTGTGTCGTCTACGGTACTGAAGAATATACCTATGCTGAGTTTTGGAATGAATCTAGTCGTTTTGCCCAATATCTGAATCAAACCTACCATTTGCATGAATCAGACTTCGTGGGTATATGCATGCCAAGATCAGCAGCACAACTTATTGCTCTGCTTGGCGTAATGAAGACTGGTTCAGCCTATGTCCCTTTTGATATTTCTTGGCCTAAGGAGAGAATTGATAATTTGGTCGAAAACGCCAATTTGAAAGTTGTCATTACCGAGGATACTTTTGTAACATATCGACAATGGCTAAAGGATAATGTGATACAAAGTGAATCACAATCCACCAAAATAACTGGGGTAAATACGGTTTATTGTATTTATACTTCGGGCTCTACAGGAAAGCCTAAAGGTTGTACGATAACTCATGCTAATCTTCTAAATTATCTCACACATGCCAATTCATACTGGACCAAAAAGGAATCTTTAGAAGCTGCATATTTCAGCCCAATATCATTTGATTTTACCATAACCAGTATTTTGGGGTGTTGGCTGAATCAGGGTAAGTTAATTGTTTATTCTGAAGATGAAAACGTCTATGATATTGTCAATGAAATTGTAGCCAATCCTTCCATGGATGTCATTAAACTTGCTCCTGCCCATGTTAATCTTCTGGAGGTTGATATTCTAACTAATGCTACTCCAAAGACCTTTATTCTTGGGGGCGAGGCTTTGACAACCAAGCATATCAATAAATTAAATAAGAATAAAAAATGTAGTATCATCAATGAATATGGTCCTACTGAGGCTACTGTTGGCTGCATTACGCACCGCATAGATGAGGATGAAATACCCTTTATTGGAAAGCCCATTTGCAATACCCAAATTTTCCTTTTAAACGAAGAACTCGAATTGGTTCCTTATGGTGCCGCAGGTGAAATTCATATTGCTGGAGCTAGTGTAGGTAAAGGTTATTTGGGTATGAATGAGGTAACCCAAACACGTTTTGTGGCCAATCCTTTCGGGGAAGGTTTAATTTACAAAACCGGTGATCTTGCCCGTTGGACATTCAGTGGAAAATTGCATTATCTCGGCAGAAATGACAACCAAGTTAAAATAAATGGATTCAGGGTTGAATTAGATGAAATCGTCAACACAGCTGAAAAACATCATCTTGTACAAACATTTTATACTGTTGTTGATAAAAATGAACAGGATATATCAAAATTGTTAGGTTACTACACAGGAAGTATAGATGAACTGGATTTATCAGAGTATTTATCTACGCAATTACCGGACTATATGGTTCCTTCCATTATACAGAAGGTTGATTATTTTGAGTTAACGGTGAATGGAAAGATAGACAAGGAAAAATTGCCCAAAATCACACCTGCCTCATCGAAATCAGATACAAAAATACTAAGCAGCTCTGAAGAGTTACTAAAGCGAGTCTGGTCTGAGGTATTAATGATCGAAGAAGACAAAATTCATCCAAATTCCAATTTTATCAAACTTGGAGGTGATAGTATTAAGGCGATTCGATTGGTGGTAAGAATGAGAGAATACGGATATAAGCTTCATCTTAAAAGTATTTTATCAAACCCAGACTTAGCGGCTACGGCCAAAGAAATAGAAAGCTCAAATACCTCACCCATACTTGTGGAAGAATCGTTAAATGGTTCTTTTGTGTTAAGCCCTATTCAGGAATTATTTCTTAGAAATCATTTTATAAAAGGTTCACTAACAGACAAAAGTTTTTACAACCAAAGTAGGATTCTCAAATTCAATAAAAATTTAACATCATTTGAGGTAAAGCAAGCCATAGTAAAGTTGATGGCACACCATGATGCGCTGCGGTTGAAATTCGATTTCACAAATCCGTTTTCGCAGGAATTTGATGATGACAGTCATCCCAAATTTTTCTTTAATGAATTTTATCCGAAAGATCAGTTCACTTCAGATCTACTGGGTTATATTCAAAATCATGGCATATCAGAAGTAAAGCAACAGATCAGTCTGAATGCTGGGTTATTACTAGCGGTTGGTTTGTATCAAGGAAAAGGAGAATCATTTATCTTGATAAGTATCCATCATCTTGTAGTAGATCAAATTTCGTGGGAGTTTATTACGAAAGATTTTAAGTCTATCCTTGAAGATAGGCTTAAGGATTTACCCCAAAAAACGCATAGTTATAAAAAATACTGCACGTATTTAACCGGACTAAATAATCATTCTTCTGAACAAGAAGCAATGAGTTATTGGTCTCAGATTGAAAATGAAAATGAAATCAATCTGAGGCGTACGAATAAGGATAAAGGATCTTTTGCAAGTTATGAAACACGAAATATTGATTTCTCAAAAAATGATTCTAATGTTATAATGTCTGCTATTGCAGCTTCGGCCAGTATTGATATTCAGGTATTGTGCTTAAGTGCCCTAACTGAATCTTTGGGCTGTGTTTTCGGTGAGGGTAAATTTAGATTTCATCTTGAAGGCCATGGTCGAGATCTAGATGATTCTATCGATGTGAGTCGAACTGTTGGTTGGTTTACAAGTATTACACCTTTGCTGACGGAAAAAAAATCAGAGGCATATGGTTTGCAAGACATCATGGAATTGAGAGATCGCTTTAACCGACAAAAGAATTTCTTGCATTTCTACCGGGCAGGGCTCCATTCAGATATTGCCAATAATAGCCAGAGGCCAAA
>JAIXXP010000047.1 GCA_027490665.1 Cryomorphaceae bacterium
GCCTCTGAGATGAAGATAAGCGATAGTCTGTCTGTTCATCAATTGGATCAATTGGATCAACAAGTGATGTTCTACGTTGGATATAATCTATAATTAATTCACGGTTATTGCGAATTAAATTAAGATCTTCTTCTGTTGGTTGAATATCAGCCGAAATTTTAATTTTATCACCATTCAGTGATAAACTAATCCCTTTTTTATTTAAACGATATATTATTTTCTCAATCATAACTCCATTTCGAAGTTTCTATTTACGGTGTTATTCAAACTATCAATCATTCTAGCCAAACTTTCTAATTCACTGTTAAGAAATAGATCTGAAATAAGAAGTCTTATTTCTAACAATGAGTGAATTCGGGTTATTAATTTAATGGCATTTAAACTGTTTCCGCCTAAAGTAAAAAAATCTGCTTTTATACTAATGCTTTTTTCATCAATGCCCAGTATTTCTGACCAAATCTTTATCAAGTGCTTTTCAGTTTCTGTCAAAGGAGCTACATATACCGCATTTTGCATACCCGTACCCTCAGGATTGGGCAAAACCTTCCTATCCACCTTACCGTTAGAAGTCAACTGTATTTTATCGAGTTTCACATAAAAATTAGGTACCATATAATGCGGCAAACGCTCCCTCAGGAAATTCTTGAGCTCTTCTGCCATAGCAGCTCCCGTGAAATAAGCTATGAGCTCCGGATCGGAAATGTTGTTCAGTACGCGAGCAATTACCACTACCTGGCTCAAACCCGGATACAAAGACAATACTTGTTCTATCTCCCCTAACTCTATCCTATAACCTCTGATTTTTACTTGATCATCAATTCTGCCAAGATATTCAAGGTTGCCATCTTCACGCCACCTCCCTATATCACCGGTACGATATATCTTTTCTCTTTTATTAAAGGGATTATCTATAAACTTGGCTTCAGTCAGCTCAGGACGATTTAAATACCCTCTTGCCAACCCTACGCCACCTATACATATCTCACCCGCACTTCCATAGGGAACCAACTCTTGCGTTTCGGAATCCAAAACATATAATGTTGTGTTATCTATTGGCTTACCAATTGGTATGCATTCTTCCTCCTTGTCGGTGCAAGCGTAGAAACTTACGTCTATACTGGCCTCAGTGGGTCCATATAGATTCATGAGATTCACATGAGGTAATATTTCCTTAAAATTCAATGCTTGATTTACATGCAAGGCTTCGCCACTCGTATACACTTGTTTTAAGTTTGTCAGGAGGTGTAAATCCTCTTTTTTACTTGACAAATATTCCAGAAAAACCGCTAACATACTTGGCACAAAATGCAGTACAGTAACCCCACTTTCAGCAATATTATGTATTATTTTTTCGGGTTGATTCTCACCACCAGGCTCCAAAATACTAACGCTTGCCCCCTGTAATGACCACCAAATTAACTCCCAAACGGAAACATCGAAAGTAAAGGTGGTCTTTTGTAAAATACAGTCTTGTTCAGTCAAAGGGTAGGATTTCTGCATCCAGTTGAGGCGGTTTACCAACCCTGCATGTTCTAGCATACATCCTTTTGGGATTCCTGTTGATCCAGATGTATAAATCACGTATAAAAGATGATTTGGTCTTATAGCTACATTAGGATTAGCAGGTGAAAAGGAATTGCTGCAGCTAATTTGATTAAATTTTGATATTTCCTCTTCATTAATAATCACTTTTAAACAGGCATCTTCTTTTATAAATGTTTTTCTTTGATCAGGATATTTTGTGTCAATTGGCACATAAGCACCTCCAGATTTAATAATTGCTAAAATTCCAATTACCATCCATTCACTGCGCTCTAATTCTATCCCAATCAAATCATTTGGCTTGATTTGATATTTATAAAGTAAATAATGAGCTAGCTCATTGGCTAACTCGTTCAATCTTTGATAAGTTAACTTGGTTTGATTAAAAATTATCGCAACGTTGTCAGGTGTTTTTTCAACTTGTGACTCAAATAAATCCACTATAGTCATGTCAGAAGGGTAATCTGACTTGGTATCATTCAAACTTTGTAATAAGAAAGTTTTCTCATCCTGTGTCAAAATTTCAATTTCAGAAATTGAGTCGTGTATATGTTTGGTTAATGAACTTAATATTTCTCCCATATTACTCAGCATGCGACATGCCTGAGCATTACTATAAATATCTGAATTATAATGCAGCGAATAATTTATACCCTCCCCCTGCTCCTCAAATCCAAAGCTTAAGTCAAATTTTGCCGCCTCAATTGAAATTTCATCTGTTTTATATGGATGTATATCGGTTTGAGTAAACTCTAAAGAAGATTCAGAATCCTCTTTGCTTTGCAACACCATCATTACATCGAACAAAGGATTACGACTGGTATCACGGCTAAGATTCAAGGCATCTATTAATTCATCGTAGGGATAATTCTGATGGTTATAGGCACCTAGGGTGTTTTGCTTGATTTTTTGGAAAAGTTCTGAAACGGTATCTTCCTTTTTGAACCGATTGCGTAAGGCCAAAGTATGAATATAAAATCCAATTTGGAATTCTAAATCTGGATGCTCTCTACCTGCAATTGGACTACCGATTACGATATCCTCCTGCCCTGTATACTTATGAAGCAATATGAGCAATGCAGTCTGGATCGTCATAAACATCGTTCCGC
>JAIXXP010000101.1 GCA_027490665.1 Cryomorphaceae bacterium
TGACATTACTGAAGATTAGCTCCACGGCAGGGTTCAGTTCAACGGTTCGAACTGAATTTTTTTCGTAAACCATCTTATTGGGAAATATCGAACCAATCAACTTTCTTTTAATCTCTACATCGCCCTGCTCATAAAGGTTTACAAGGTTGGAAAGGGTTCGAATCATATGGTCCAGTTTTTTATCAAGGTCGACAATTTCACGGTGTGATTTGTGATGCTCCACATTCAATCGCTGAAGGGTCTCATCTATTTCTTTCTTCATTATTTTGTAGTCCTCCGCTGTGATATCGCCATCAAGCATAAGAGCCCTCGCATTTTTAGATCTTTGGTCGAGGCGGTCAATTTCTCTTTTAATGGCATCTATCTCGGCTTTGTTAGAGCGGTTTTGATCTGCATACTTTTTCTTCAAAATTTCAGAAAGTAACATCATTGGTCCCTCCTCGAATTCAAAAGATTTTAGCAACTTTTCAAATGCATGATTGATATCCTCAGCTTTGTGTCTTTCAGGACAACCGTGCATACAGTGATAATAACTGTAGTATCCGTTTCTTCCTTTGGATGTTGATGCAGTGAGGCTTTTCCCGCATTGTGGACACTCTAAAAAACCGCGAAGTGGAAACTCAGCTCTTATCGTTTTGAATTGAGGTGGGACTTTTCTTTTCCTGCCTTCGATAACATCCTGACAAGCGTAAAAAACAGTTTCATTAATGAGTCCTTCATGAATTCCATCTACCCAAAGGTCAGGTTCGTTTTTATATGCAGGAACTAGTATTTTTCCGATGTATGCTTTGTTGCGAAGCAAATTCCAAAAGCCATTTTTACTGGTCTTCAATCCTAGTTTGGTGTACTTTTTTCTGAGTTCTTCAGTACTATACAATCCTGTTGAGAAATCCTGGAATGCTTTTTTTACCAACTCCTCCTGAAGCCCACCTTCGGGAACAATTACAGGTTTATTGAACTGATCTCTTGCGTTTCTATATCCCAAGGGTCGTGACCCCATCCAGCGGCCTTCTTTTCTTGCACGGCGAATACCGTGGAATATGTTTAGTGCTCTTCTGTCATTGTCAACTTCAGGTGTAGTGAGGTAAATTGCTAATAGGACCTTTTGTTCTGGAATTTCGAGATTCAAAGGTTGTTCCATTGCTCTAGCCTCTACTCCTAACTTATTCAGCTTGGAGAGTTCTGCATAGGCTTCAGGGGCATTTCGAGAGAACCGATCCCATTTTAGAAAATAGATATAGTCGACTTTTCCTTTGTTTAATTTGAGATAAGCCATGATCTTTTTCCATTCAGGTCTATTGAATGATTTCCCGCTCTCGTCGTCATGATATAGCCCTACAACATTTATATCCTGATGCTCGCAGTAGCGGATTAGCTTATCCTTTTGATCTGCTGGACTATACCCATTATTCTGTTCATCAGTCGAAACTCTGGTGTATAGGATTGCATTCTTTTTCATGACAGTTGTTTTTTCTTCATTTCTAGCATTAAATCGGCAATTTGTTCCAGCCATTCCTTTATCAGACGGATTTCTTCGTCAGTTTTTCCAGTTGCAAATTTTCCGAGTAATTTTCTACATTTTTGAATTGTTAACATTAATAAAATTAAACTAACCGTGAGCCCTTTCATGGGGTCGTGGTTGCTTTTTAACATTGAGCCGCTTCACAGGTCTATAATCGTTGTGTATTTTTTAGATACAAGTGCTTTTCATTCCGATATTTGATGGTAATCTCCTCGTACTCTTTCAAACCTAAAATCCTACGTACTTGTTTCGCCTTATCATCCTTCAAGTCAGTTTCAATGATCCCTTCAATTACTATTGTTTCGTCTGCATTTATTTTTATCAGAATAGATTGAAAATCTTTGCTTCGGATGGCTTCGAGAACTTTAGTTTCTTTCGGATTTATAAATCCCCAGTGAATTAGGTTCGGTAGATTGTCTTCCCCCTCCATGAATTCGCTAATCAAAGTATCAATCGGAATTACTACCGACGGTTGTTTTAACAAGTCTTCGGTTAAATTCGGCAGCTGTTCGTGACTCTCAGAGTAAACAATGAAATCGTGAATATAATCGTCTTCGACCTTTTTAAACACAATTACCATATGAAGCCCACAAAACAGCGTCTCATGAATTATGGAGCCAAAAATTGAAATCAGATGCAATTCTCCTTCTGCAATTATGTCCTCCCTGTGCGTGTCTAGAAACGCAAGAAATTGTTTTATTTTTTGAATTTCTTCCTCAGATGTTCCCAAAAAATCACGATGGTACTGATAGAACTCTTCACTTTCTTTTTGAATATCCGCAATGCAATCTACGAAAAGTTCATTCTTGAGATTCCGAATGGCTTCAATAGGTACTCCAAAATCCCTTGCAGCCTGTACAATCTTCACCCAGATAAAATCATAAATATTCAACCTTACCCAAGATCGTTTTTCATCTTCACTTTCTGACTTCCAGTCAATGATTCCCTCTTCTTTCCAGTGGTAGAAATTTCGCTTCTTGACTCCACTCAATTTCAAGGACGCTTTGCGCTCAAATATTCTGGAATACTCATTCTGGATTTTGCTTATGAGTCCTGGATTGAGCGACGGAATTTGAAATTCTTGCA
>JAIXXP010000002.1 GCA_027490665.1 Cryomorphaceae bacterium
GCGGAACGATGTTTATGACGATCCAGACTGCATTGCTCATATTGCTTCATAAGTATACAGGGCAGGAGGATATCGTAATCGGTAGTCCAATTGCAGGTAGAGAGCATCCAGATTTAGAAAGCCAAATTGGATTTTATCTAGGTGCTTTGCCGTTAAGAACCAATTTTAGCAAAGGAGAAACACTGGTAGAACTTTATCAAAAGGTCAAACATAATGTTCTCGGCGCATATGATCACCAGGTATATCCTTACGACGCGTTGGTAGATTCTCTAAATTTAAAAAGGGATACCAGCAGAAATCCACTTTTCGATTTCTGGTTTGATTATCATAGTCAAGACATTGAAACAGACCATTCAGGTTTTAAAGATGTTGTTCAGGAAAACTATCCGCTTTTACAAGACAATCTACAATCCAAGTTTGACATAACATTAATAGTTCAGGAAAAACAAGATGGTTGTCTGGGTTTCTATTGGGAATACAATAGAGATATGTTCAGTGCTACTCAAATGCAACAAATGCCAAGTCATCTATTTAGCGTTCTGCAGAAATTATCTACACACAATTCGATCTCTGTAACAAACTACAAATTGCTTGAGACTGAAGATGAGCAAATGCAGTTATCCTTTAATCCAGTTCAGACGCCATTTGATAAAAGGACGGTTTTAGAACGTTTTGCTGAGACTGTTAAAAATCATCCAGATAAAGTAGCAGTCATTTGGGATAGCAAGGAAATAAATTATGGTGCACTGGATGAACTTAGTAATAGGTTTGCGCATCATCTGATAAATGAATATGGCTTGGCTCAAGGAGATTTGGTTGGCATCAAAATGAATAGAAGCTTAGGTCAGATAGTTTCTGTTTTGGGCATATTAAAGACTGGTGCAGCTTATGTTCCTATAGACCCATCTTACCCTAATGAACGCATTTTGTTCATGGAAAAAGATAGTGGCACAAGGGTGATTTTAGATGAAGAAGAATGGGATAATTTTCAATTACATCGTGCTTTATATTCAGCTACAAAACCAGACCGTTTGATTACACCAGAAGATGCGATGTATGTAATTTATACCTCTGGATCAACTGGTTTGCCAAAAGGTTGTGTTTTGAATTATGAAGGTGTTAGTAATTATCTGGACTGGGCCGTTGAGTATAGCAAGGATATAACTTATTCCGAGGTTGATTTCTTCAGCAGTTTAGCATTCGATTTTACAGTTACATCACTATTTGTTGCTTTGACAACAGGAAAGACACTACGTGTTTATGATAATAATAAAGATTTATCTCTTCAGTTAAACCAGATTGTTAACAATCAAAATAGTGGATGGCTTAAGCTAACCCCAGCGCATATTTCATTAATAGAAGAGGAAACCCTTAAAACTGCGAAGCCAAAAGTCTTTGTGGTAGGTGGCGAGGCTTTGACAGTTGACCAAATAAATCATTTACGTAAGAATGCCGGCTGCAGGATATACAATGAATATGGGCCAACTGAGGCAACTGTAGGTTGCATTGTTAAAGAAATAGCAGAAGATAACTTACCATTTATTGGACGCCCCATTCAAAATACAGAAGTGTTTCTATTGGACGACAGCCTTCAAATGGTTCCATATGGATGTGTAGGAGAGCTTTATATAGGTGGTGCAGGGCTAGCGCGCGGATACTTAAACAGAGTATCTCTGACTAATGAAAAGTTTATCGATAATCCATTTAAACCCGGAAAAAGATGCTACAAGACCGGAGATTTAGGCCGATGGCGCGAAAATGGAATCCTAGAGTATTTAGGTAGAATTGATGATCAGGTAAAAATCAAAGGCTACAGAATAGAGTTGGGTGAGATAGACCAAGTATTATCAGGGTACCCTAAATTAGATCAATCTTTAGTTGTCGCCCGCGACATAAACCACGCTTCAAATAAGGAGTTAATAGTCTATTATACAGGAGAAGCCAAGGCAGAAGAACTCAAAGCATATCTTCAGCAAAAGTTACCCGGATATATGGTACCTAACTTCTATGTAAAACTGGAAAGAATCCCGTTGACTAGTAATGGAAAGGTTGACAGAAATGCGCTGCCTGATCCCGATGACACTGGTATGCAACAAGGCGGTTATGTGGCACCCGTTACCGAGGCCGAAAGGCAAATGGTTAAAATATGGTCAGAAGTTCTGAGGGCAAAGGTTGATAAGATCGGACTAGAATCCGATTTCTTTGCACTTGGAGGTGATAGTATAAAGGCCATACAAATATTGGCAAGATTACGCAATGCAGGTTACGACCTAAAGATGTCAGATGTCTTGAACAGCAGCAGGCTGAAAGAAATGACAGCAAAACTGCGTCTGCTATCCCGGATAATTAATCAGGAGCCAGTTGAGGGTGAAGTGATTTTAAGTCCTATTCAACGTGCGTTTTTAGAAAACGCTTTTGCAAAAGGTTCTGATCAAGAAAAGCAATTGTTTCACCAAAGTTTTATGTTTTGTTTTCCCGGCGGTATAAGCACCACTGAGGCAAAGGTGATTGTCGAAAAACTCATGTCTCATCATGATGCGCTGCGGTTGCGTTTTGAGAAGTCTCGCGATGGCAAATGGAGCCAATACAATGCTGGTTTATCTCAAGTTGATTTCATTATAGAAGAGTCAACTATCCCACATGACATGGCTTTGGATGTAACTGCGATAGCTAAATTTTTTGAAGTTCAAGGAAGCCGTTTAAAAATGAAATTAGGCTTTGTGAATGCACCATTATTAGGAGTTGGTGTATATCACAATGCCGAAACAAAAGAAAGTCATTTTCTGATGAGTGTTCATCACTTGGTAATTGACCTTGTGTCGTGGCGTATATTATTTGAAGATATAGAAACTTTGCTAACCCAATTTCGCAATGGATCTGAATTGAAACTTCCCGACAAAACGGATAGTTACAAGTTTTGGATGGAGCGAAGCGCGAATTATGCTGGAACTTACGCATTAGAGCAGCAGCGCAGCTACTGGGAATATCAGCAAGGTACAATAACGGATAGTTTACCAATTAAAAAACCTTTAGGGAAAAATACCATTGGAAACAGCTCAATAATTGATTTAACCTTAGATAAAGATCAAACAACCAAGTTAAAAACAAGTATCAACTCAGTAAATAAGGTAGAAACAAATGCTTTATTGTTGGCAGCCCTCTCAAGAGCAATCAAGGATGTTTTTAACATGGAACAGATAAGGATATTACTGGAAGGGCACGGCAGAGAGGAATTTATCGAAGATATTGACATCAGTAGGACTATAGGGTGGTTCACGAGCATGTTTCCTTTTCTATTAAATGCAAGTAAGGAGAATGCACAGACTGTATTCATTTTGCAAGATGCGCTGAACCAGATTCCCGATAAGGGAGTTGGTTATGGTTTGCTCAGATATAGTAGCAAAAATCCTTTACAGACACTAAAAGATGTATCACTAACATTCAATTATCTTGGCGACTTATCCCGGGACGATAATAATGTTTTTTCTGTAAGTCAGGACAAAAGTCAGGAATTTAGGTCTTTGTTTGATTATTCTGATTACGGCCACGGAACAGACGCACATCCTAACTTGGAGAGGGAAAGTTTTTTACTAGTTAGTGGGCATACCCTAAACGGAAGCCTAAGCATATCCTTACAGTTCAATAAAGAATGTGTTGAGGAGCAACATGTGCAATTACTTGCAGATAGGTATAAGGTTCATCTTCTTAATATCGCTGAGGAACTCCTAGATTATTCAGAAATAGTTCAATTACCTTCTTCTTTAACATATAAGAAATTGAGCATTGAGCAACTTAAAAAGTTGCAAATTGAGCATGGTGAAATTGAAGATATATTCCCGCTCAATGCCTCACAGTTAGGTCTTCTTTATTTGAACGAAACCGTAAAAGAATCAGGATACTACATTGAACAATTTATAGATGAGTTTAAAGGGGCATTAGAGGTAGACAAGTGGTTAAATGCTTTAAAGTTAGTTGTTGCAAAAAACCAGGCACTGAGGGTTATCTTTCGAAATGACATAACCTCTGAGCCACTGCAAATTTGTTTGAAAAATATATCTATTGATCATAAATATTATGATTTTTCAGATCTTTCAATTGATGAATTAAACAATAATTTAGATCGGCTTATAAAGTCTGATTATTCTCAAGTATTTGATTTAAATCATTCACCACCTTTCAGATTAATTTTTATCAAAATCAATGAGGATAAATTTATTCGAATTTGGACGAATCATCACATTTCAATGGATGGATGGAGTACACAAATATTTTTTAAACAATGGGAAAACCATTATTACGGAAGAAAATCTGAAGCGTATTCAGTTCCTAGCTTGAATGACTATTTCAAATTCATTGCATTAATTGACAAAGAGGAAACCAAGAAATACTGGGATAGTTACCTATTAGATTATGAAAAATCCATATCGATTGTTCCACTTCCAATTCGGCAGGTAGACACTCCTACTAGTGGAGACTTGACATATTCGCTTCCTTCCGAAGTTTATTTAAAGTTATCCGAATTTTCCAAAAAGAATAAACTTACATTAAGCGGAATTATTCAGTCACTTTTTGGAATTTTATTGGCTAAGCTGAATAATACCAGTGATGTTGTTTTCTCAAGTGTGGTATCAGGCAGACCCAATGCTGTAAAAAATATTGAGAATTTAATTTTCAATTTTATCAATATTATTCCTGTAAGGATCAAGTTTGATGAAAATGATACTTTTTTAAGCCTATTTCAATTAACGAGTAACTTTTTCTTTGAGGTTGAAAAATACCAGTATTTGCCACTTAATGATTCATGCCAATCCATACCTGGATCAGGCGCATCTATAAAAGTACTTTTTGTTTTTGAAAACTACCCGTCATCTGATGTGAACAAAGTCACTGATGAAGAATATCTAGAGAGCAATCGAATACAGGTAAATGACAAATTGGAATTTGACCTGACTGTTCTTTGTGGTGTAGAACAAGATGAATTGAAATTTATATGGAAGCCTGCGTTATCCGTCTATTCCAAAGAGCATATTGATTTTATATTTCACTTATTTACTCGTTTAGTATCCGAATTTCTTGAGGAAAATGAGAAGAAAATCAGTGCGGTTTCGCTGCTAGATGACACCTCTAAACAAGAGATTGCATTGTTGTCTTGTGGCTTGGAAATAAAGGAGGAATTCTTAGATTTCGGTAGTCTATTTACAAAAACGGCAATTAACTATCCTAATGCAACTGCCATTGTGGGACTAGAAAACAATTATTCCTATACAGAGGTGGATGAATTATCCAACGAAATAGCAAATTATCTCCTGACAGAAAAGAGTTTGAAAAAGGGCGACGTTATTGCAGTTGAATTAAGTCGCTCTGAATGGATACCAATCTCTTTTTTGGGAATAGCCAAAGCCGGTATGGTGTTTTTGTATATAGATCAAAACTATCCTCAGAATAGAAAAAGTTATTTAAGAGAGAATGGTGAAGTCAAATATGTTTTGGATCAAACCGCCTTGAATGAGATTCAACATTTTGGTGCTCTAATTTCTACTGAAGTTCAAGGACTTGTTTATCATGAATCGGATTTGCTCTATCTAATATATACTTCGGGCACTACTGGAAATCCTAAAGGATGCGGCCTTACACATGGAAATATGTTTAATCTCAAGCTCTTTATGGAGCGCCAGACAGATATTATGTATGATATGCCGAAAGTCCTACAATACACTACCTGGAGTTTTGATTTAAGTGTGCAAGAATTAATAAATGCGTTGTTATCCGGCGGACAACTGATTTGTACTAGCGAGCAGGATAGAACAGACTATACAAAATTGGTCAATAGGATGATGAATACTAAGGCAGAGGTCTTTTATTTGTCACCCTCTCTTTTGAATTCACTGATAGGCTTCGAACCGTTCAGATATGGTCTATCAAGCTTAAAAAAATTAGTTTCAGCGGGTGAGCAGTTGTTTATGTCATCTTCAGTAAACAGTTTTCTTACGGATAACAAGATCAAGATATTCAACTTCTATGGTCCTGCAGAGACCCACGTGGTTACATCCAAAGAAATTGATTTTGATAAATTAACACATAAGCCAGATATAGGGAAACCAATATGCAACAATCAAGTTTATATATTCGATCATAACTTTAACCTTTTACCATACGGTGTATCGGGCGAAGTATATATTGCAGGAAAGTCAGTAGGGTCGGGATACGTAAATAACAAAACTGAAAACAAAAAACGGTTCATCCTTCATGATTCTTTTGGCAAACTTTACAAGACCGGCGATATTGCATATCGAGATTTCGAAGGAAATATTCACTATTTAGGAAGAACTGACGATCAGGTCAAGATAAATGGAGTAAGGATAGAGTTAGATGAAATCGTAAAAAATGTAAAGTTAAATGGACATATTGTTAATGCAATTGCTATCATCATTGAATCGATTACTAGTATTAAGCAAATAGCTGTTTTTTATGAGGGCGATATCAACGAGCCAGAATTGCGAAATGATCTAACTAGTAAATTACCTAGTCATTACATGCCTTCTTTAATGTTCAAGCTGGATAAAATCCCGTTAAATGCTAATGGTAAAATTGATAAAAATCAATTAAGAGCTTTAGTTAAGCCGAATATCAACACTGAAGTAATGGCGCCCAAAACTTGGCTTCAACAAGAAATTTTGAATGTGCTTAGCGACCTGATGAAAATACCCTCTAAAGAAATTGGTTTAGACAAGAGCTTTTTTGAATTGGGAATGACGAGTCTTCAATATATTCATTTTGTAAGTGAATTGAACACCAGGTTTAAACGGAATCTGAACATAAAAGATGTGATGGATACTCATAATATAGCAGGGTTGTATGCTTCTTTTATGAAGCCTGAAAGAAGAACAGATAAACTCCTTTACTCATTAACGGGAAACTTTGATTTCAAAAAGCCTGTGGTAGTTTTATTTCCGGCTTATTTTGGCGAGGGTTTGTATTACCTTCATTTGGCCAACCATTTAAAGCAAGATTTTAATGTGTTTTCTTGCAATTATCATACGGAAGGTGAGGAGCAATTTGACACTGATTTGTTCGCCAGAAATATTGCTAAGGAACTTGAGGATATAAAATCTGACCGTATTATTCTTGGTGGCGCATCATACGGTTTCCGCGTTGCATATCGTGTGACTTATTATACATCGGCTGTAATCAATGAGATTTTCAACTTCGATGGTTCTGTATACAATGATTTTATAGATGAATTTGAAACCATCATTAGCATCAATAATTACGAAATAGCCCATTTTGATAGTATAGATAAAGAAGACCGTATTCGTAGTTTGAATAATTATATTTCTGAGGAGAGAAAAATAAAGTATATCAATGATTATTATATCGGCACCTTAATGTCTACTGATATTTATAACTTTTATCCTAAAAATTCTGCAGTAAAATACTTTACTAGGCAAGATTTGACTCATGGAAATATTTATGACATAGAAATTGATGGAGATCATGAAACTATGTTAACTCATTATAGTAATATCCTAATCATCACAAAATATTTAAAAAGTGAATAATAAAAATGTAGTATTAAAAAAATTGCTTGATGAGGAAACGCTCTCTAGCTTAATTGATGCCATCAAGGAAGTCCTTAATCGTGGGGAATATACAGATGAGGTATCAATAGGAAGAAAAAGTTTTAAAATGGATGTTTGTCCAAAAATGAAAGATGTTCTCTATGATCTTTTACCAATCGCTAGAAATATTTTTGGCTCGCAAACAATTATTCCATCTTATGCTTTTTTTGCTGAGTATTATTCACCAGATTCCTTTCTTCCGAAACACAAGGATAATGCCGGTAATGTATACAATATTGATTTATGTGTTTATTGTGACAAGCTTTGGCCCATTTATGTGGAAGGTGAAGAATATAACTTTGGGGCAAATGAAGCAGTTACTATTTTGGGTGAAGATCAATTTCATTGGCGAGAAAAACTTGGTGAGAATAATATCGTAGGAAATGTTTTTTTCTTTTATTTAGAACCAGAGCACCCATTTTTTACCGATCCTAATTTTGATAAAAACTAGCAATACATGATTCTTCTTTACACTTTTGATATTCCGGAAAATGACAAGTTAACTAAGTTGACTATGTTGAGATTAAGTATTCATAGTGTTCTAAGGGAATTAAATGAGCATATTGAACACATATACATATACTCAAATAATCCTTCACAAATTAAAAAATATTTCAGCGACAGTGATCCTAGAATAAAGTTCTTGAAAGTACCTCGTTTCATATCTAACCTGATTGCATTATCTCGATTGAATGATGATACCAAGAATAAGCATCTTAATCCTGATATTCATTCTCATTACCGAGTAATTAATGGAAAAGTGGGCATTGCACATAGTCGAGTATTTCTTATAAGAAAGCTACTTTTAAAGTATAAAAGTGGTGTGCTGTATTTAGATTACGATACAGGTATAATGCGCAATATGGGGAATGTTTTGATTCAAAAATTACAGTCTTGCAATGTTATAACAGATCTAAATACGGATAATTCGATTCCCGAAAATATGTTAAAAATATATCCGAAATTGCAAATGAATGAACTTCCAAAGTATATTAGCCGCTACGCTGTTCGTTGGTGTTGCGGATATCTTTATTTAGCAAATACTTCAGAGAATATTAAATTGACAAAAAATGTGGAACAATTCTATCGAAAACTAATTTCTGATGTAGGATTTATGGACAGCCATGATGAATACGCCATTGGTTTGGCTCTCAACAAGCTCGACATTTATCCAGAAACACTATATGCCAATAAGACCTTTTACACTACAAAGTCCCCGGTTTTGTTGCATTCAAATTTTGTAGAGTATCCTTCAATTGTTCATTATTTTCACCAAAAGGATAGTTCTGATTATACCACTAGGATGAAAGGATGGGTTGATCTTTGGTCGCGATATTTTGAGGACGGAGGCGAGGAACCAAGAATAGAAGGTATTGATTACAGCGTATTGAATAGTGCTGATTTTATAGGAGGTCGATTTGAAACTATTTAATTATGCAATTATTTAAGAATTTATGTACCCCTAAAATGGGAATAATATAGAAGCTGCTCGCTTTGGATTTTTGTTGTCCTATATTGTGTTTATTTATAATAAGTTCTATATTATCTTTGTTCAATCACAACCAAATGATATCTTTCTATGATACCAGAAAAATTAAATTCCCATATACCTGTCAGGTTAAATGAAATTAGTAAAACGGAATTAATTGATTACTTCACAAATAGTTGGATATTAACTGAATTTTTATTCAGTTCAATTAAAGAAACCGAGTGCTATTATATAAATCCGGATCCAAGAAGGCATCCTTTGATTTTCTATTTTGGTCACGTCGCGGCTTTTTACATTAATAAGCTTCGTGCAGC
>JAIXXP010000100.1 GCA_027490665.1 Cryomorphaceae bacterium
AATTCTTCAATGACTACTTGGCGCTGGACCTCTAAACTTTTGGGTGTAAACGCCAAAGAAAGCATGCGGTCGCTTTCGAGCCATAGCGCGGTGTCGAGGTTGTGTGCGGGCAGCACATCATAGTAGTTAGTGATGTCGTTGCTTGTAAAAGCATTGCTCTGGCCACCTGCAGCTTGCAAAGGCGCATCGAAGTCAGGGATGTGCACAGAGCCACCAAACATGAGATGCTCAAAAAGATGGGCAAAACCTGTTTGCTCCGGGTTTTCGTCGCGCGCACCGACGTCGTATACTAAATTGACTACGGCCATCGGCGTAGAAGGTTCTTTGTGAAACAAGACCCGCAAGCCGTTGTCTAGGGTAAAACGTTCAAAGTGAATCATAGTTGAAAGGCAGTTTGGGCCGCCAAAGCAGCGTTGAAATCGGTAATGAATTCTTGTACAATGTCGCCAGCGGGCATAATAGATTCGAAATTGCCGGCAATTTGCCCAATTTCGAGTTCTCCGGCATGGAGGTCGCCCTCGAACATGCCTTTTTTGGCGCGGCCTCGGCCGAGTAGGGTGGCGAGCGCCTCGGCGCTCGCCCCGTTTTGATAGGCAGCCATGAGCTCCTCAAAAAACGGATTGCGCAACAAACGCACAGGCGTGAGTTCTTTGAGTGTGAGTAAAGTATCGCCTTCTTGGCTGGCGATGACGGCATTTTTAAAGTTGGCGTGCGCGCTTGATTCAATAGAGGCCACAAAGCGGCTGCCTACTTGGGCGCCATCGGCGCCTAAATTCATGACGGCCAGCATGGCGCGTCCGTCGCCGATGCCACCTGCAGCAATAAGCGGTATGCCAATTGCTTTGCGCACCATTGGGATCAAGCAAAGCGTGGTGGTTTCGTCGCGACCGTTGTGGCCGCCGGCCTCAAAACCTTCAGCAACAACTGCATCGACCCCGGCGGCTTCGGCCTTAAGTGCAAACTTCACACTAGAGACCACATGCACCACCTTGATTCCCTCTTTGTGTAGGGTTTCCGTCCAGGTTTTAGGGTTGCCTGCACTTGTAAAAACAATAGGAACTTTGTGCTTGATAATTGTTGCAATATGAGCTTCAATATTCGGGTAGAGCAGCGGCAAATTGACACCAAATGGTTTGTTGGTGGCGGCCTTGCACTTTGCAATTTGTTCGTCTAGGACTTCAGGATACATAGAGCCAGCGCCTAAGAGGCCAAGCCCTCCTGCGTTAGAAACCGCAGCGGCGAGTTCCCAGCCGGCGCACCAAATCATACCACCTTGAATGATAGGGTACTTTATGCCTAGAAGTGAACAGATTTTATTTTCTGATGGATTCATATAGAAATGCTTCTTACAAAATTAGTCGAAATGCTTAACTTAGCGAGGATGAAGTTGACCTCGTATCAGATTTTATATTTATGTATTATAGGCCTATTCTTTGGCTTGCCGCTTCATGCGCAATTTCAGGGTCAAGAATTTGTTCAAAACAAAGGGCAATGGCCTTCAGATGTCCAGTTTATGGCCAAAGAAGGCGCTGCCAAAGTTTGGATGGGTACCGATCGTTTTTTGTTTCAACTCACCGACTATTCCCCCTTAGAAAAGGCGCACCACGAACACCTCCAAATTGACACCCCAAGCCTGGTGTCTAAGCTAGTAGAACAGCGCTTTATTGGCATAAATCCTACTGCTTCGATCAGTGGTTTAGAGCCGCGTGCCCACACCTACAACTTCTTCTTGGGTAAAGATCAAAACAAATGGGCTAGTTCTGTTTCGGCTTTTCAAGAAGTAAACTATCAAAATTATTATCCAGGCATCGATTTAAATTGGCAATATGAAAGCGGCCATTATAAATATGCTTTTATTGTTTCACCTGGTGCTCAAGTCAATCAAATCCAATGGCAATATAGTGGAGCTCAGGAGGTCAGTATCAAAAAGGGTGTGTTGTACATGAAAACAACAATTGGTGAAATCAGAGAAGAGCGCCCTTATGCTTACCAGGAAATTAAAGGGCAAAGAAAAGAAATCACTTGTACTTATCGTCAACAAAACAACGGCACTTTTCAATATGAGTTAGGAGCCTACGACTCCAATTATCCGTTAGTCATCGATCCTGTTTTAGTCTTCGCCACCTACAACGGCGCTATTTCAGACAACTTCGGCATGACTGCCACTTATGGCAATGATGGTTCTGCCTATTCAGCTGGGGTAGTTTATGGAAATAATTTCCCCTTACCAAGTTTGGCAAGTTTCGATGTCACCTCTAATTTCACTGCGGTTGCCGGTACCTACGGGGTAACCGATGTGTTCATGACCCGCTTTGCATCCAACGGAAGCACCATGCTTTGGTCAAGCTTTTTGGGCGGCGGCGACAACCTTCAAGGCACCGAAACGGCGCATAGCCTCATTTGTGACTCACTGAACAACCTTTATCTTTTTGGTGCAACTTCTAGTCTGGATTTCCCCGTTACAGTCGGGGCCTTGCAGGCAACTCATGCCGGTGGCACCGCTAATACCAATTTCTTTTACAACGGTATTTATTTTGGTGCTCAGGGTTCTGATCTATTTGTTTCAAAGCTGAGTGCAAATGGGCAAAATCTATTGGCAAGTACATATGTGGGCGGTTCTGCTAATGATGGCGTCAATTATAGAGCGCTAGGACTTCCGTATAATTCTGTTTCTGCATATGATTCATTAACAACAAATTATGGAGATCAATTTAGAGGAGAGATTTACATAGAAAATAATGGTTCTGTGCTGGTAGCAAGTTGTACGCGCTCGGCAAACTTTCCGCTACAAAGTCCTTTTCAAGCAGCTAAAGGCACAGGGCAAGACGCTGTTGTATTTCGTTTGAACCCAACTTTTTCAGCACTTGAATTTTCCTCATTTTACGGAGGTAACAAAGACGATGCTGCCTATTCAATCAAGACTGACACGCTGGGTGCTATTGTATTTGCGGGAGGTACGGGGTCAAATAACCTTTCGGGAACAACTGGTGGGTATCAGAGTACTTACAACGGCGGTAAAACCGATGGTTTTGTCGTGAAGCTCAACGCTGCAGGTACCGCCATTCAGAAAGCGAGCTACGTTGGAACTTCCAATTACGACCAAGTCTTTTTTGTGGAAATCGACCGCAATAACCAGGTGTTCTTGCTGGGGCAGGCGGTTGGCGGCGGTTTTGTGGTGAACAACGCGCCTTACAGCAATCCTGGTAGCAGTCAGTTTGTCTTGAAACTCAATGCTGGCCTCACTACCAATTTAGCTTCAACAGTAATTGGCAACGGCAATAGCCAGATCAATATCTCGCCTGCTGCATTTTTGGTTGATATCTGTGGCAATGTGTATATTTCGGGTTGGGGAGCTAACATTCTGCAGTCAACACCATTGAGTGGCATGCCAATTTCTGCCAATGCTTTTCAATCCACCACTTCGGGTTTTGATTTTTACCTAATGGTACTTCAGAATAACTTCAATGGCCTGCTGTACGGTTCTTATCTCGGCGGAGCCATTGCCCAAGAACACGTCGATGGCGGCACTTCTCGTTTTGATAAAAATGGGGTGGTGTATCAGTCCGTTTGTGGGGGTTGTGGCGGGCATTCAGATTTCCCGACTTCGCAAGGTACGTGGTCTAATACCAATAATAGTTCTAATTGCAATAACTTGGTCTTTAAGTTTGATTTTCAGCTTATTCCGACGGCGGAATTCACCAGTTCTAACGTCCAAGGTTGCGAAGATTTAAGTGTGAATTTTCAGAACACCTCCGCCCAATGGGACTCCTATCTCTGGGATTTCGGCAATGGTGATACCACGAGTGTTGTTTTTAATCCGACGGTAGTATATTCCAATCCAGGAGTTTACGAGGTAATGTTATATGTAACAGACAGCGTTTGCCTCATTACCGATACCGCCCAAATTCAGATCCTTGTTTTGGATTCTATATTCCTGAATTTGAACGATACAATTAGCCTTTGCAGTTCTTTTCCTTTTACTTTAAATGCAGTAACTCAAGGAACTGCAAATCAATTTATTTGGTCTCAGCAAAACAACCTTTCCAATCCACTCAATGCACTGCAAGATTCAAGTATTGTGGTAGTGCAAGGCGGTTGGTATTTTTGT
The DNA here is from genome assembly GCA_027490665.1 of Cryomorphaceae bacterium. GTDB lineage: Bacteria > Bacteroidota > Bacteroidia > Flavobacteriales_D > Crocinitomicaceae > UBA952. The sequence goes on from JAIXXP010000100.1 coordinate 4,109, forward strand.
CAAGCGAGCAACGGTTTTTGCAGTGCATTTGATTCTGTTTTTGTGGCTTTTGATATCCCACTCAATGCCTCCTTTACCAGCTCAGACACCATCGGTTGTGCCCCGCTAAGCATCGTGCTCAACAACTCTTCTACGCTAACAAGTTCATTTGTTTGGGACTTTGGAAATGGTACGTTGGATAGCACTAATTTTGAACCATCCATCAGTTATACTCAGCCCGGAACCTATCAAATAACCCTGACCATTGCCGATTCCATTTGCTTGGGTACAGATCAAATGAGTCTTCAAATTACTGTTGGCCCGGCGCTAAATGTGGCAGCTCCAGCGGATATCTTTTTGTGTACATCTTCAGATACCACCCTTATTCCGCTCATCAGTGGCGCTCCTTCTGAGGTCATTTGGTCGAGCTCGATACAATTTCAGGACACACTCAACCTCAACAACAACCCCAACTTAGAACTCCTCGATCCACAAACAGGCTGGTATTACATTCAAGTGTCCTCCGCTTATTGCTCGGCGGCAGATAGCCTTCAATTGACAATAGCGGCTGATTCTATAGCCATTTCAGGTCCGAATCTGGTATGCGCTCAAGCATCGTTCAATTTAACGCTTATTGGTGCAGCCAACGCGCAAAGTATCCAATGGAGCCCCGCAAATATCATTTCAGGTGCAAGTACCTTGCCCACGGCAAGTGTGTCATTATCTGCCAGTCAGTACATATATGTGGAGGTCTTGACAGCCCAAAATTGTGTTTTACAAGATTCCATCTTCGTGAATGTTTCTCCGCTCAATCCGCTTGCGGTTGTCGCTAGTGCAAATCCGTATATCATTTTACCCAATGCAAGTACACAGCTTACGGGTCTTCCTATCGGAGCCTTCTCCTATTCCTGGACGCCCACAACTGGGCTTTCTAATTCTTTTATTTCCAATCCACAAGCTACTCTTGAACAATCAACACTGTTTACATTAACAGTTTCAGATGGTTTGTGTAGTGGCTCAGATACCGTTCTGATCAAAGTATACGATAGCATTTGTGCTTCGCCGTTTGTTTTCATTCCGAATGCCTTTTCGCCCAATAAAGATGGAAACAACGATAAGCTTTATGTGAGGGGCCCCTTCATAGAAAGTTTTGTTTTTAGAGTATATGACCGCTGGGGCGAGCTCGTGTGGGAAACCACCAATCTTACTGAGGGTTGGGATGGCACCTTCCGCGGCAAACTCCTCGACCCGGATGTCTACGACTACTATTTGCAAGCAACTTGTGTCGGTGGCTTAGAAAACATCATCAAAGGAAACGTAACACTCATTAGATAAAACCATGAAAAAAATCATTACGCCAAAATCGGAAAAGTTTTTAGAATCATATCTCAATAATGCCAGCCCAACAGGTTTTGAAACCTCAGGCCAACAAATGTGGCTAGACTACATCAAGCCCTATACGGATGAATACATCACCGATGCCTATGGTTCGGCAGCGGCAATCATCAATCCGGGGCAGCCATTTAAAGTGGTGATTGAAGCCCACGCAGACGAAATTTCTTGGTTTGTGCATTACATCACCAAAGATGGTTTTATTTATTTGCGCCGCAATGGTGGCTCTGACCACATGATTGCCCCTTCAAAACGCGTCAATATCCATACCGACAAAGGGCCAGTAAAGGCAGTTTTTGGTTGGCCAGCAATCCACATGCGTCAACAAAAAGAGGAAACGCCAAGCATGAAAAACATCTTTCTTGATTGCGGTTGTGCGTCTAAAGAAGAAGTAGAAGCGCTGGGTATTCACGTAGGTTGTGTAGCTACTTTTGAAGATGAATTCATGGTGCTCAACAAAAACAAATACGTTGGCCGCGCGCTAGACAACCGCGTGGGAGGTTTCATGATTGCCGAGGTAGCGCGCTTGCTCAAAGAGCAAAAGAAAAAATTGCCATTTAGCCTGTATATCGTCAATTCGGTACAAGAAGAAATCGGTTTGCGCGGCGCCGAAATGATGGCCCACCGCATCAAGCCAGATGTTGCGATCATCACTGATGTGTGCCACGACACCGCCACACCAATGGTTGATAAAATTGAAAATGGCGACCAACAAAGCGGAAAAGGCCCCGTACTTACGTATGGCCCCGCTGTTCAAAATAACTTATTGCGTTTCATTATTGACGCCGCCAATGCCGATAAAATTCCTTTTCAACGCGCTGCAGTTTCGCGCTCTACAGGTACGGACACCGACGCTTTTGCCTATTCAAATGAGGGGGTAAGTTCTGCACTTATTTCGCTGCCACTGCGCTACATGCACACAACCGTAGAAATGGTCCAAAAAGAAGACGTAGAAAATTGTATCCGCCTTATTTACGCAGCATTAATTCGCCTAGAAGCGGGTCAAGATTTCAGAACAATCAAGTAGTTTCAAAGATTGTTGCGTTCAATCTAGTCTGAATTAGACCAACTTGATTTGAAGGTCGTCTATTTCGATGAGATCGCCAATAATGAGTTTGGCGCGCTTGCGCAGCTCTACTTCACCATTTCTGAGTACGTAACCTTCTTCCACAATTGCTTTGGCATGCCCGCCTGTTTCGGCAATTCCGAGCGCTTTGAGTGAGCCAATGAGGTCGATATCCGGGCCGTTGATTTGAAATTCTTGCATCTTATTTGCCTTTGAGTTCCATGGCCTTGAGTGTGTTCATCATCAAGGATGCAATTGTCATGGGGCCAACACCACCTGGCACAGGCGTGATGAAACTTGCTTTTGGTGCTACTTCATCAAATTTGACATCCCCAACGAGTCTCCAACCGCGCTCGCGGCTTGTGTCGTCTACGCGTGTGGTTCCTACATCGATGATGACAACACCATCTTTGACCATATTGGCGGTTACAAAATTAGGCTTACCAATTGCCGCAATGATGATGTCTGCATCTTGGCAAAGGGCTTTGAGGTTGCGTGTTTTGGAGTGTGCCAATGTTACCGTGCAATTACCAGGGTTGCTGTTTCTGCCCAGCATTATAGAAAGTGGCGTTCCTACAATATTGCTGCGGCCAATAATGACGCAGTTTTTACCTTCGGTAGGGATGTCGTTGCGGCGCATGAGTTCTAAAATACCAGCTGGTGTGGCAGGTAAAAAACCTGGAAGGTTCAAAATCATGTTGCCAATATTGCGCGGATGAAAGCCGTCTACGTCTTTTTTAGGGTCGATGGCTTGCGTAATTTTGAGTTCGTCTATGTGTTTTGGAAGTGGTAATTGAACAATAAAGCCATCTATGCTGCGGTCTTGGTTGAGGCTTTCTACTTTTTCAAGTAGGATGTCTTCGGGTACTGTTTCGTCGTAACGAATGAGCGTACTTTCAAAGCCAATAGCCTCGCAAGCCTTTACTTTAGAGGTGACATAAGAAACAGATCCGCCGTCGTTGCCTACCAAAATTGCTGCTAAATGAGGTATTTTTTGACCAGCTTGCTTGCGCAGTTGTACTGCTGCTTTTAATTCTTCTTGAATTTGAGCTGCAGTGGCTCTTCCGTCGAGTAATTTCATGCCTAATTTTTTGCAAAGATACAAAGAAGCGCGGTGGCTGCAAATGCCGTATCTTTGTACAAATGATACAAATGAAAAAGATCATCCTTTTCTTCGCATTTATCGCTGTAAGCCATGCCAATGCGCAGCTGAGCTATATGGGTTCCGAACTCGGTCTCGAACCCTACATCGGTTTCTCTAATATGGGCGGTGCCGTAGGCGGTGAACTCAAGTTTGCAGCTAGGCTTTCAGACAATTTATTGGTGGGGCCCTCTTGTCGTGTTCAGCACACATGGGCTAATAACTTAGGTATGCAAAGTCAAATGACAACCTGGGGCGGTGGCGTTTTTGCCCACTACCGCTATCAAGAGGTGGTCTTTGGAGGCGTGGAGTTCCAATACCTCAAAAGCCCGTTTAGTTTTGTAAATCCTTTAGAAGTAGTTAGGCCGTGGTCGCCAACACTCATGGTGGGTGGGGGTTTTTACCTTAAGCTTGGCGAAAAAGTGCGTTTGAATGCCGCTTTGTTTTACGATGTCATCAATGCGTCAAATAGTCCATTTAGAAGCAGTTATTCCTTTAAAATTAAAAATGAATTTGGTCAGGTTGTACGCATCTTACCCATCATTTACCGACTCACATTTTTTATACCACTAGATTCCCAAGAATGAAAATAGGCATAGTCCTTTACCCCACTTTTGGTGGAAGTGGCGTCGTGGCCACAGAATTAGGCAAGGCTTTGGCTGCAAAAGGCCATGAAGTGCATTTTATTACCTATTCTCAGCCGGTACGCCTGGGTTCTTTTCGTGAAAACATCTTCTACCACGAAGTTTCTATAACAGACTATCCGCTTTTTGATTTTCAACCCTATGAAACGCAACTGGCCAGTAAAATGGTCGATGTAGTCAAATACGAAAAGCTCGATATTTTACATGTGCATTACGCCATTCCGCATGCTTCAGCCGCATTTATGGCGCAGCAAATTCTCAAAGCGGAGGGCATCTACATTCCTTTTGTCACCACTCTCCACGGTACCGACATCACGCTCGTCGGAAAAGACCCTTCATTTGAGCCAGTAATTACCTTTTGCATCAATCATTCCGATGCCGTTACGGCCGTTTCTGAAAGCCTCAAACAAGACACCTTAGCACATTTTAAGGTGACAAACGATATCCAAGTGATTCCCAACTTTGTGCCGCCGAGCCCACCGCATGGTGCAGAAAGAGCCTATATCCGGAGTAAATATGCCAAGGATGAACAACCGATTCTCTGCCATATCTCCAACTTCAGACCTGTAAAGCGCACTGAAGACGTCATTCGCATCTTTGCCCAAGTGCGTGCTCAAAAAGATTGTAAGCTCATGTTGGTAGGCGATGGCCCAGACCGCTATGCCTGCGAGCGCTTGTGCCGCGAACTTCATTTGTGCAACGATGTCATCTTCCTTGGAAAGGTCCGCGACACCGTACATGTTTTGGAAATTGTCGATGTATTCTTGTTGCCATCTGAAACCGAAAGTTTTGGCCTTGCCGCACTCGAAGCTATGGCAGTGGGCGTACCTGTGGTATCTTCAAATACAGGTGGAATACCTGAGGTCAATGAACATGGCGTTTCGGGTTTTCTTTCAGATGTCGGGCAAACCGATCAAATGGCTGCATACGTACTCGATATTTTGCATCCCAACAATTTAGCTCAAATGAAAGCAGGTGCTTTGCGCACTTCCCAAAAATTTAGTTTGTTGGAAATCTTACCACAATACGAAGAATTATACCGTAAATTAGTTCAAAAAAAGGCATGAAAATCGGTGTTTTGTTATCCGGAGCTGGCGTTTATGACGGCGCAGAAATTCAAGAAGCTGTCTTGACACTACTCGAAATAGAAAGATTAGGTTACGAGGCAGTTTGTATCGGCATAGATGCACCACAGCATCATGTTGTCAATCACCTTAACGGAGCAGAACAATCCTCGCCACGCAATATGCTCGAAGAAGCTGCGCGCATTGCCCGAGGTCAAATTCAAGAAATTCGCACCGTGGTTCCGGCCGATATCGACGCACTCGTCATCCCGGGCGGTTTTGGCAGCGCCAAGAACTTTTCTACTTGGGCTTTTGATGGACCAAACGGGCACATTCGCCCCGACGTCAAACTATTGTTGGTCAATATGTACAACGTAGGCAAGCCCATCGTTGCCTTGTGTGTAAGTCCTGTGCTTTTGGCGCTTGCATTTGAGGGCATGGATCCTGCTCCAATCCTCACGATAGGAAGTACCCAAGTGGCGTCTCCGTATCAAATTTCAGGCTTTCAAGAAGGTTTGCAAGCAAGAGGAATGCAAACGCAAGAGTGCAGTATTCAAGAAATTTGCGTTGATACCCCAAACCGCATCATTACCGCGCCATGCTACATGCTTGAGGCCAGTTTGCCGCAATTGCAGCACAATATTCAACAAGCGCTGTTAGCCCTCCAACAACTCCTTGAAGCCTGATCAAACACATATAAATAGCTGGCTTGCGGCCCGCAAGTCTCAACGTGCCGAGCGCAATGAAACCTCCTTACTAGAAGGCCTTCAAAAAGGTTCGCGTGCAGCCCTTGGCCAAGCAATCACGCTTATTGAGAGCAGCAAGCATGCTGATCAACTCAGCGCTCAACAATTGTTGCGCGCCTTGCCTCAACCGGCTCAGATAGCCAAGCGCATCGGTATTACAGGCGTTCCAGGTGTCGGTAAAAGCACGTTTATTGAAAATTTAGGTTTGCAGTTAGTTGCGAAAGGCCATAAAGTGGCGGTTTTGGCCATTGACCCATCATCTTCGCGAACGGGTGGCAGTATCCTCGGCGACAAAACCCGAATGGAACGCCTCTCTCAGGAACTCAACGTTTTTATTAGGCCCAGCGCTGCCGGACGCACCCTCGGTGGTGTGGCCAAGCATACCCGAGAGGCCATTGCACTTTGCGAAGCTGCAGGCTACGACATCATCCTTGTCGAAACAGTAGGGGTTGGGCAGTCCGAAACGCTCGTACATGGCATGGTTGATTTCTTCTTGCTTTTAATGTTAGCTGGTGCCGGCGACGAACTTCAAGGTATCAAGCGTGGCATCATGGAACTCGCAGACACCATTGTGATTAATAAAGCAGATGGTCAAAATGAAGCGGCAGCAAAGGCCGCGCGTTCAGAATATGCTGGAGCACTTCATGTGTTTAGCCACCGCCCAGACAACTGGCAGCCTCGCGTGTTGTGTACATCCGGAATCAATGGAACCGGCCTTGCTGAACTTTGGTCTCAAATTGAATCCTTTTTTGTTCATATGCAGCTCAATGGAGCCCTCCAAAACAAGCGCAAAGACCAAGAGTTATTGCTATTTGAACAATTACTAAGCGATAGCCTTCAACAGCAATTTTTAGCAGATCCGGAGAAAAGAGCAAGATATCAGCAGCTCAAACAAGACTTGAGTCAGGGTAAGTTGCTTGCCTATGAGGCTATTACAGCTTTTATAGGCACTGCTTAATACTTCAGGATTTTCAGATTTTCTAGGCGCTCGTCTCCTTTGTAAACGCTGATCCAGTAGATGCCAGCTCGTTGTGCGGTGAGGTCTAAGGTGGTCTCATTGCTTTCTGATACAAGTCCTTTTTGAATTAGTCTTCCTTGTAGGTCAAACACCTCAAACTTACATGCTTTGGCAATAGTTTTGTTGTTATGCGTCAAGACAAAAGTACCGTTTGATGGGTTCGGAGCGATACTGAAATTGATGTCAGGGCCATCGGGAGGTAGGGGTACAACCTTGAAAACAGCTGTAAATGTTTGGGAATTCTGGGTCACATTAACATTCAAACTATCAGAAAGGCTATCTGTAATATTGCTGGCTGGCAACCAATGAGAAAATAGGTAGCCAGGCTTGGCAATAGGTTGCATTTCAATAGGCACACCATCAAAATAAGTGCCCGACCAAGGGTAGGTTGTAGGTTGAATGGTATTGAGGTGAATCTCACCAGCTAATGGTGGTTCAACTGCTAAGTTAACCTGTACTTTTTTGTTGAGATCAAATTGCAGACGCAATTGATTGAACACAAAAATAGAACGACATAAAAGTTGTTGCTGAAAAGTTTCGTGATTTTCTTCAAAGGTGGCCATTTGCCCAGCAATATTATTGGGGTCACCCCAACGGGCAAACTGCAGCGGCATTTCGGGTAGCATCGATTCGTAGAATGCTTGTTCTGTTGCAATTAGCTGTTCATCGCGATAGCTCGTATTCATTTGGTCTGCAAAGCGATTGATAAAATAATTGCGGTAAGCTAAATTCTCGATGCTTTGTTTCCAAATATTGATGTACGGATTGTCTTCTGATTGCCCCATCATGTAAGCGATGTGGTTGTCGGTGCAGTTGGTCCAGCCATTGGGCTGCATAGAAAGTTCGAGGTCAATGAGCGCAAAACGCCAACGTTTCTGACTGGCGTCTGAACGGTAAATTTTGATGTTGTTCCCGGGCCAATCTACGTTGCCCATCCAAGATTCTGCAATAATATAATCGGTGTATTGTTTGAGGTCGAAATATTGATCGGCGTCTTGCCAATAACTTGATGAAGAAGGGTCTAGCGCATTGAAGCTTGCGTAGTCCGTCCAGAAATGATCGACATCTCCTTCCACAGCGCGTAAAATCAGGTTGTACCAATAACTCAAGGAAAGGAGCTCGATGGAATCGCGAGTAGCGCCATCGTGTTGTTCAAAATACTCTTGATTGAATTTTTCGCGCAGTTCGTACAAACCGAAATAAGAGCCATTGATGTAAACACTTACAGGTCGGTAACTTGAATAGTAATTGTCTGAGCCTTCGCTCATCATGCGCACCTGACTGGCGTCTTTATAAGGTAAGGTCAAGAATTGATTGGAGCCATTTCTGAGGTAGATATCGCTGTACAAAGAACGGTTGGGTCTGTCTGGAATAAGCGGGAATTCAACCGGTTTATCGCCGAAGGTGCCATGGGTAAAACTGAGTCTGAATGAATGTTGAGGATGTGAGCGGCTTCCTCCAGCACCGCCATCCATGCGCATGCCGGTTTTACTTTGGTGTATGATCGGATGGGTTAGTCCTGTATCTAAGATAACAGCGTAGGCAGGTTTGACCCAATCGGACCACCAGTTGTCAAAGATGCCACTTGCTCCGTAAAGGTTTTGATTGGGTGTATTGACCAACAAAATAGGAGTGGTGTGCGAAACATTAAAAAGGTAGGTTTCAACTGCTTGTTCGCTAGGGAGTAGCGCTGGATTGCCAATTGGAAATACTTTTGCTCTTACAACTTTGTTTGAACTGATGTTGATTGGCCCGGTATAGCTCGGCGCGTTAATTGTGGGGTCTTCACCGTCTAGAGTGTATACAAGTTTTCCAATGTTGTTCGGAACGGTTGTCGTGATTTGAACACTTTGCATGCCGTTGTAAATCCCGCTAGCCAAACTAATTTGAGGGCGCGCAAGGGTATCTGAAAAAAGTTGGCTACCATTGTTGCTAGCACCCGGGCTTGGGTCCATCCAAGTGAGGTTTGAACTTCCGTTTGGAAAGCGACCAATCGATACATCTACCTGTGGGCTCGTGATTTCTAATTGGTCCTGAAGCTGATTACTTGGGTTGAAGAGGTAGACATGCTCACCGGTACCATTTAATTTAAAATCAGTATGAAACTGCTGGCCTTGAAGTGGTGTAAAATTAGCGTCTAGAGATGCAAGCGAGGTATGGTTGAGGGCAATATCGACGTAGTCGTAAAATTCTCCGTTGGTGCTAGCTACCTGAAAAGAGAGCGAGGTTATTGGTCCAGCGCTTAAGCCTGCCGCTTGCAATTCACTTGCTAAAATCAAAAATTGATGCCGCGCCCCCCAATACCAATTGCCATAAGGGGCAGGGTATTCTGTGTTGCTATTTGTAATGGTGCCATTGCCAATTAAGGCATTATTGAGTTTCATATTTGGTCTTTGGCTGTAGGTTTGCCCGATGTTATTGCTACACGCCGCAGGTGAGCCGTCTACAAAACTTCCAATGGAAGAAACAAAAGGAGTGGCGCTTTGATAAAACACGGAGTTTTCGGTGTAGCCTGTATTGTTGTAAGAACATACATTTACGATGACATTGGAGCTGCCATCCCAGATGAAATTTTGGGAGAATGGGTGGGTATTCCAGCCTGCAGTTGGATTGAAATTCGTGGTATTATTTGTAGCAATAAATGGGACACTCGCATAGCGGTCTTTGCCACTACAAAAAACGCGCAAAAACGATTGAGGCAATAAATTCACGCTTGGAAAAACCCAAGCATTGATGCCATTTAGTTGATCGGCTAATTTCCAATTCTGAAGATTAACGGTACTTGCCCCGTTGTTGTAAAGTTCTATCCAGTCGGGGGCATCTCCGTTTTCATCCTGAACTGTTGCTGCGTTTTTGTTACAGCCTTCGTTGATCAAAATTTGTCCATTGACAAACAAAAAGCAGCACAAGAAGCAAAATAAACTGATTATTCTCATAGAGCGAATTTACAAAAAAAAAGCCCGGCATCGCCGGGCTCTTCTTGACTATTAACGTGCATGTAATTAGCGCACAATTTGTAGTGCTTTGCGCACGATAGCATCATTGCTTTGGAGTTCTAAAATATAAGAACCATTGGCAAGCTGTTGTGTCAAAACTTGGTATTTTCCTTCTCCAATTGTTGTCAATTCAATGTTTACTTTTTGTCCGAAAGAATTGTAAAGAACAACTGAATTGAGTACAGGGCTTGCAATAAAGAAAGTACCTGTGCTTGGGTTAGGATAAACTTGAGCAGAATTGAGGTCGGAAATATCTAGTCCAACAATAGAGTTCACAACGATAGAATCTGCATACGTACAACCCAAAGAATCGGTGATTGTTATGACGTAAGTTCCACCATCGATATTGTTGAGATCTTGAGTTGTGGCGTTGTTGTCCCAGCTGTAAGTGTAAGGACCAGTTGCACCGCTAACTGTTAAGTCAATTGCACCATCTGTTCCGAATACCGCTGGTGTTACTGACGCGCTCACAGACCAAGCTGTTGGCTCATTGACCGCTGCTGCAGCAGTTGCAGTACAACCAAATGCATCGGTAACTACTACTGAGTAACTACCTTCTCCAAGACCAGACAATACTGTTCCTGAGGTAATTGCACCAGCCCAGTCATAAGAATAAGGTGCGGTTCCGCCAGTTGCTGTAACCGTGACGCTTCCTGTGTTGGTGCCAGAACAAAGCGGATTTGAAGAACTAGCCGTTGCAGAAAGATTGCTCACTGCAAGCACAGTTACAACTGTATCAGTACAACCTAAGCCATCGGTTACCACACAAGTGTAGGTACCCGGACCAACTGACGTTACATATGTGCTGGTATTAGCTGTACCCAACCATTGGTAGGTGTATGGCGCCACACCATTTGCAGCACTAATTTCTAAGTTACCTGTTTGAGCACTGTTACACAATACATCTGTGCCATTTGCAACTGCAGCAAGGTTGGATAATTCCAAAAGTGTATTGGTGATAATCACAATACAGCCAGTTGCATCTGTTACTGTACACTCATAAGTGCCAGCTGGGATGTTGTTAAGCGCAGCTGTAGTACCTTGATTATTGGCCCAGCTGTAAGTATATGGTTCAATACCCTGGCTTGCAGTTAGTGTAACAGAACCTGTAGTTTGCCCACCGCAGGTTACGTTTTGAGCCGTAGCAGCAACAGTTAAGTTAGAAAGACTAGGTACAATAACGCTTACAGTTGCAGGGCAACCATTGATGTCTGTGAGTATGCAAGGGTATTGACCTGCGCCAACACCTGAAATAGAATTAGTAGTAGCGCCATTTGACCACAAAAAGTTGACGGTTCCAGTACCACCCGTGGTTGCAATACTTGCTCCACCATCGTTAGCTCCACAAGAAGCAGCGGTTGTAGTTACAGTTTGGTTGTAGGCAACACAAGACTTGAAAATCGGGTTCACAACAAAAGAGTAGTTAATGGAGGCTGGTGACTGCCAGTTACCTGTGTTTGCTTGATCCCAACGGTAATAGGTCATACCTGCACTAAAGTAATCAGTTGAGGTAGCCAAGCGAATATTGCCATTGGCAGAGGAAGCTTGATAAACACCAAAGAAGTAGGTGCCTGGGCTTAAGTTTAAGGTTCCGCCTGAAATCGGAACTTTAACTGTAACGCCATTTAGGTTGTCTGCAGCCGTAGTTGTGTATGTAACAGTTGTTGCAATAGGTGTAAGGTTTGGAACCATAGTACCAGTTGTGGTATTCAGTGTGGTGCCATAAATATTCACGCTTGCTACATAACCTGTTGGCGTGCCCGGATTGAGCACAAACATGACGGAGTCTAGGAAATCGTTTTGTGTGATAGTATAGTTATTACCAAAAACGATGTTGTTAGCAACTGTAGTTGCGTTCAAACCTAAGGAACCTGTAACGCCAACGGTACGCGACATTTCACCAGTTGTTCTCGTGAATGTTGTTGTTTTGCTGTTGTTCTGTGGAATTTGGTCACCTGCGTTATTGAACACATAATCTATGGTATATGCGCCCAATGCTGTTACCGCAAAGTTTGCTACAGTAAAGGTATCTATTTGTCCGGCATTGAGGTCCTGCGGAGCACTTGTAGCTGTATAAATAACTGCATTAGATGGGTCTTTTACAGTTACGGTCATGGTTACACCTGTAGTTGTTGCCGTACCGGTGTTGATTGCACGTGCCCAAAATTGAAGGTCATTTCCTGTTAATGATTGACGCGTATGGATTTTCGTATTTTCGCCACCTGGGTTGCGGTTATTTAAGAAAGCGATTTCATCGCTAGGATCTGATCCGAATTTTGGACGTATCATAAATGCTGGGTTTACACCGTACGCTTCTACGGGTGTCCATGCGCCTGCAGCGCCAGTTCTTACTAAGTTTTTACCGGCAGTAAAGATGCTGAGGTCTCCACCAATAGGGAAAGAAGTTGTCCCTGTTTTTTTGATCGCAATAAGGTACTCGCCTGCAGTTACTGGAATTGGAGTTGGGAAGTTGTGGAGTCTTAGTCCGGCACCGTTGGCTGTAATGTTCGCTGAAGTGTAGAGTGGTGTTGTAGCCACAACTCCGTTTGTAACTTGGAAAACTTGTACGTTGTAAACTTGTGTTGTTGAGGTGCTTTGTACATAATATACAGCACCAGTAAGGTTGTCGGCACCATAAACAGTGTGCACAACGCCTTGAGAGTATTCTAATGTTGAAGACCAGTTGTAGGCAACTTGATATACATTGTTGTCTCGTGCTGTGTAGTTGTAGTCTAGAATGAGGTTTTGGGTGCTTTGGTCATTGCTAATTACTCCATCTTGTTGTGTCTGTGTTTTAATGTACTTGATGATATAAGATTTGGAGGAGGTTAAAACAGGAGCCCATGTTCCAGATGTAAGTACTTGTTCGGAGCCAATTCCCATTGTAACAGGTGTGCTTGCATAGGTCTGTATTGGAGTTGTGGTATTTGGCAATTCGTAGATTTCAGTAGTCAAAACCACATTGGTAAGTGTTGCGCCGCTGAAGTTTTTAACGGTTGCACCCAATGGAATGCCATAACTCGCTTGAGAAATTGAAATACGGGTGTTGCGATTGGTAACATAAGTAATGCCGGCATCATTGTTATTTGGCAAGGCGGCAAAAGTAAAGCTCCATGTAAAGCCTGTTGCTTCCCATTGGTTGTCCCACTCAAAGTAATAAGTGGTTCCGGCCATTAAAATGATGTTTTCAATTTTTGACGCATATGCGGTAGTGCCTGTAGAAATGCAACCCGCAAAGTCGTCGTTGTTGGCTACAGCTGTAAGTGCTGTGCACGTACCAGACCAAACCCAGAGTCTGGTATCGGCGCCACCTCCACATGAATTGATATTCAAAATACCATTTGAAGTCGGAGTGTAGGCATACCAGCCTGCCGTTAGCGCAACACCGTTGCCGTTAAGACCCGGTGTGGAGGGTGTTCCAATTAAGGTGCTAGCCGTAAAAGTACCTGGTGTAACAGGTGATGCCGTTGCGCAAGTGAGCCCTTGCGCATGCCCTTTCAGACCAACACCTAATAGCAGTAAACTGCATAATAGATGTAATGATTTTTTCATAATAGCTTGTTTTAGTGGTTAATGACCACAAGTTAACAAATTATTATCAAAAGTGTTTAGAAATTTTTAAGGATTATTTTATTCCGCAAGAGTTTAATTTCACCCTTCGTTTCAAGTTGCTTGAGCAGCCTGGATATAACCACCCTCGAGGAGTGCAGATCGTCGGCAACTTGCTGATGGGTGTGGTTGATTTCAACGCTCCCTAATATTTTTGCTTGATCTGATAAATACTTGAGCAAGCGCTGATCTAAATTCATAAACGCTATCGCATCGATTGACTCCATGAGTTCAAGCATGCGGGTATGGTAGCTATCTAAAATAAATTGACGCCATGTTTTGTATTGATCGAGCCAGCGCTCCATGTATTCGGAAGGAAACATCAGCAAAAGGGAAGGCTCCATAGAGGTTGCTTTGATCTGAGAGTCGATTTTTCGGGTGCAGCATTGCAAGGACATCGCGCAGGTATCGCCACCTTCCATGTAATAAAGGAGCAATTCGTCACCGCTTTCGTTTTCTCTCGAAATTTTGATCGATCCTTCAATAACGATAGGTATCATTTGAAGTTGGTCACCTACGCTTACGATAATTTCATCTGTAGCTGTTTCTCTAATTTTAGCCACTTGTGCCATTTCATCAAGAAGTGCGCCTTCTAGCAAATAACCCAAATGGGCCTGAAGCATCTCGAGCTTATTTTCTGATTTTAGCATCTGCGTTGTAGGAGATAAAAAAATTGGCCCAAATGATTTTGGAGAGTGCAAATAAATAGGGTGATAGCACAAGCGTAAAAAAGACAACTAAACCAATTTGGCTCCAGGCGCTCAGCCACGGAAACCACAAGTTACAAGATGCCCATACCGTTACAAACAATGCCACGCCTAAAGCGTATGAAACGTACATAGCGCCATAGTAAAATCCGGGCTCGCGCTCGTATTTTAAATGACATACATCGCATTCTGTTTTGACATCTCCAATATTTTTTAGGTCGTATGGGTGTGAGACTAAGAATTGACCTTCTTGGCACTGCGGACATTTGATCTTGGCAATGCTGTACATTTTTGTTCCTTTTCCAACTATCATACATCAAAGTTACTTTCTTTACTGCATTGCAACGTAACTTAAGTTACCAATGTCAGCAAAACTGACAAAAAGACATTGGATTGCAGGAATTACCGATCAAAATGTCATAAATCACAGCTGTTTTTCGGATGGCACAATCATTGACTCAAGCAGACTATCAAAATTTAAATCAAAATGGGAAAAATAATCGGAATCGACCTCGGAACAACAAACTCTTGTGTTTCGGTCATGGAGGGTAATGAGCCAGTGGTCATTGCCAATGCAGAAGGAAAACGCACCACACCTTCAGTTGTTGCATTTGTTGAGGGTGGCGAACGCAAAGTTGGTGACCCAGCAAAAAGACAAGCCATCACCAATCCAACAAAAACGATTTCTTCAATCAAGCGTTTCATGGGCTCTAGCTTCGATGAATCCGCCAAAGAAGTTTCGCGCATGCCGTATCAAGTGGTCAAAGGCGACAACAATACACCACGCGTCAAAATTGACGACAGACTGTACTCTCCTCAAGAAATTTCTGCCATGATTCTTCAAAAAATGAAGAAAACAGCCGAAGATTACCTTGGTCAGGAAGTAACTGAAGCAGTTGTAACTGTTCCGGCTTATTTCAACGATGCGCAGCGTCAGGCTACAAAAGAAGCTGGCGAAATCGCAGGATTGACCATCAAACGCATCATCAACGAACCAACTGCAGCTGCACTTGCTTACGGTTTAGATAAAAAAGGAGTCGACCAAAAAATCGTTGTATTCGACTTCGGTGGAGGTACCCACGACGTATCTGTGCTCGAGCTCGGCGACGGCGTATTCGAAGTATTGTCAACAGACGGTGACACCCACCTTGGTGGCGACGACGTCGATGAAGCAATCATCTCTTGGTTGGCTGAAGAATTCAAGGCAGAAGAAGGTCTAGATCTTCGTCAGGACCCAATGGCACTTCAGCGTTTGAAAGAAGCAGCTGAAAAAGCTAAAATTGAGTTGTCTTCAACTACTTCTACCGAAATCAACTTGCCATACATCATGCCAGTAAACGGCATTCCAAAGCACCTTGTTCGCACCATGCAACGCGCTAAATTTGAGCAACTCATCTCAAGCATTGTAGAGCGCACAATTGCACCTTGCCGTTCAGCACTTGCTAACGCTGGATTGCAGCCATCAGATATCGATGAAGTGATCCTCGTTGGTGGTTCTACCCGCATTCCAATCATTCAAGAGGCCGTAGAGCGTTTCTTCGGAAAAGCGCCTTCAAAAGGAGTGAATCCAGATGAGGTTGTCGCTGTTGGTGCGGCTATCCAAGGTGGTGTACTTACAGGAGAAGTGAAAGATGTCTTATTACTTGACGTCATTCCACTTTCATTAGGAATCGAAACTATGGGTGGTGTTTTCACCAAACTCATCGATGCGAACACAACTATTCCAACCAAAAAATCAGAGGTTTTCTCCACAGCTGCCGACAACCAGCCTTCAGTTGAAATTCACGTATTGCAAGGAGAGCGCGCAATGGCCAATGACAACAAAACATTAGGTCGTTTCCAACTCACCGATATTCCACCAGCACAGCGTGGTGTTCCACAAATCGAAGTTACTTTCGACATCGATGCGAACGGAATCATGAATATCTCGGCCAAAGATAAGGGAACAGGCAAGCTACAATCGATCAAAATTGAAGCGTCTAGCGGTTTGTCTGACGAAGAAATCCAACGCATGAAAGCTGAGGCAGAAGCTAACGCCGATGCAGACAACAAGCGCAGAGAAGAAGCTGAACTCATCAATAAAGCTGACTCACTCATCTTCCAGACAGAGCGTCAGTTGAAAGAATATGGCGATAAAATTCCTGCCGACAAAAAACAACCAATCGAAGACGCACTTGCCGCATTGAAAACTGAATTTGAAGCCAAAAACATGGCTAATCTTCAGCCTGCTATGGACAAGCTCAATGAAGTATTTAGTGCTGCATCGCAAGACATGTACAATGCGGCTAACGCAGACGGTGCAAACGCTGGTGCTGCTGATGCAGATCAAAGCACAGGTGCTCCTCACGACGAAGTTACCGACGTAGATTTCGAAGAAGTAAAGGATAAATAATCCGAGTCTTCAAAAGTTTATATGAAAACACCCGTTGAAAAACGGGTGTTTTTTTTATTTTTGCCCATGCTCTACTCTAAATCCTTTTTACACCGAGACGCCACCGAATGGGTGGTGTTTGTCCATGGGGCAGGGGGGAGCTCATCCATTTGGCACAAGCAGCTCAAAGATTTCTGTGAAAAACACAATGTCTTGGTGCTCGATCTCCGCGGGCACGGCAAAAGTCAAAAAACGACCGCTGAAACCAAGAAATATTCCTTTGAGTTAATCGCCAAAGATGTCATTGAACTTCTCGATCAAAAAGGCATTCGTCAGGCACATTTTGTAGGTGTGTCCTTGGGTTCTATCGTTATTAAAGCCTTGCGAACGCAGCGCCCAGATTTAGTCAAAAGCATGATTTTTGCTGGCGCTGTCACCAAACTCAATGTGCGTTCGCGTGCCATCTTGCGCGCTGGTCGCATACTTTACAGCGTGTTGCCACAAATGTCTTTGTATCGTCTGATGGCCAGAATCATGATGCCGCGCGCCAATCATAAAGCATCGCGCCATTTATTTGTCAATGAAGCTAAAAAGGTTGTCGACAAAGAATTTCAGCGCTGGTTCAAGCTCACCGCACGCTTGACCGCTTATCTCACCCGCATCAATTCAGCCCCCGAAACCATACCTACGTTGTATGTTATGGGCGAACAAGATCACATGTTTTTGAATCCTGTGCGCATTATTGTTAACCAAGACATGGCTTCCGAACTTCGCGTTGTGCCAGAATGCGGCCACGTGGTCAACTACGAGCAAGCCGAGACCTTCAATAGCTTGGCCTTACAATTTATTTCACGCCACTGCGCTTGATTTTCATTTAATTAACATTCGACTTTAATTTTGTTAAAAAACAATCGGCTTAACATGCCGCTGTCGACTGAATTTAACTTAAATTTGTGCTCAATTTGCAGCGAAGGTTTCGCTCAAAGAAACTAGTAAATTGAAGCCCCTATGCCTAAAGATCATTCGATCAAATCCGTCCTCATTATTGGTAGTGGTCCTATTGTAATTGGTCAAGCCTGCGAATTCGACTACTCTGGTTCTCAAGCAGCACGCTCGCTGCGCGAAGAAGGAATTGAAGTGACACTTATCAATTCCAATCCGGCCACCATCATGACCGATAAGGTCGTTGCCGACAACATCTATCTTCAGCCTTTAGAGCCAGAAAGCATAGTCAAAATCCTCGAAAACCATCAAATAGATGCCGTTTTGCCAACCATGGGCGGGCAAACTGCACTTAATCTTTGCATTCAATGCGACGAAATGGGCATTTGGGAGAAGCACGGCGTACGCATCATTGGTGTAGATATCAACGCTATTGAAATTACTGAAAACCGCGAGGCATTTCGCGAACTCATGCTCCAAATTGGGGTGCCAATGGCACCGCAAAAAACAGCCAAATCTTTCCTAGAAGGCAAGGAAATCGCCCAAGAATTCGGCTTCCCGCTTTGTATCCGCCCCTCCTACACTTTAGGTGGTTCAGGAGCTAGTATCTTACACGAACCCAAAGAATTCGACAACCTCTTAGAGCGCGGCTTACAGTTGTCTCCGATCCACGAGGTCATGATTGACAAAGCACTCTTGGGCTGGAAAGAATACGAACTCGAGCTCTTGCGCGATGCCAACGACAACGTCGTGATCATCTGCTCCATAGAAAACTTCGACCCAATGGGCATTCACACTGGAGACTCCATCACCGTGGCGCCCGCCATGACCCTTTCAGATACCACCTTCCAAAAAATGCGCGATATGGCCATCAACATGATGCGCTCTATCGGTAATTTTGCGGGCGGTTGCAACGTGCAGTTTGCGGTTTCTCCCGATGCCAACGAAGACATCATCGCTATCGAAATCAATCCGCGCGTTTCTCGCTCTTCGGCATTGGCTTCCAAAGCTACGGGTTATCCAATTGCCAAAATTGCTTCCAAACTCGCCATTGGCTACCATCTCAACGAGCTGAGCAATCAAATCACCAAAACAACCTCTGCGCTTTTCGAACCAACCCTAGACTACGTCATTGTCAAAATACCACGTTGGAATTTCAATAAATTCCCAGGTACCAATCGCCAACTTGGGCTTCAAATGAAGTCAGTAGGTGAGGTCATGGGCATAGGTCGCAGTTTTCAAGAAGCCTTGCAAAAAGCTTGTCAGTCCCTAGAAATCAACCGCAACGGTTTGGGAGCCGACGGCAAAGAACTTACCAATCAGAACGAAATCCTTCATTCCTTAGAATTTGCGAGCTGGAATCGCTTGTTCCACATTTATGATGCCATCAAATTGGGCATTCCCTTCAAAACCATCGTCGAAAAAACCAAAATCGACATCTGGTTCTTGAAGCAAATTGAAGATTTAATCAAGCTGGAGCGCAAAATCGAGAAGTTCCATTTGGAAAACATCCCGCAGGAGCTTCTTTTTGAAGCCAAGCAAAAAGGCTACGCAGACCGTCAAATTGCGCATCTCTTGCGTTGCCTTGAGTCGGAAGTAGCTGTCAAGCGCAAAGACCTCGGTATCAACCGCGTCTACAAATTAGTCGACACCTGTGCGGCCGAATTTGAGGCCCTCACCCCATACTATTATTCTACTTTCGAATACGAAAACGAAAGTATAGTCAGTGAGCGTCCAAAAGTAGTTGTATTAGGTTCGGGCCCTAACCGCATAGGCCAAGGTATCGAATTCGATTATTCTTGTGTGCACGGCGTGCTCGCAGCCAAAGAATGCGGCTACGAAACCATTATGATCAACTGCAACCCCGAGACCGTCTCCACCGACTTCGATACCGCTGACAAACTCTACTTCGAGCCGGTTTTCTGGGAACACATCTACGACATCATCCAGCACGAAAAACCAATTGGCGTTATTGTACAGCTCGGCGGCCAAACTGCGCTCAAACTCGCCGAAAAACTCCAACGCTACGGCATTCCAATTCTAGGTACGTCCTACGAGGCCCTGGACCTAGCCGAAGACCGCGGTCGTTTCTCCAAATTACTCGAGAAAAACAACGTTCCATTTCCTAAATATGGCGTCGTTGAAAGCGCTGAACAAGCCATCGAACTCTCAGAAGAGCTAGGCTTCCCGCTTTTAGTACGTCCTTCGTACGTATTAGGCGGACAAAAAATGAAAATCGTCATCAACAAAGAGGAGCTCGAGCACCATGTCGTTGACATCCTCAACGAAATGGGCAACAACCAAATCTTATTAGACCATTTTATCGGTGGCGCTATTGAGGCAGAGGCCGATGCTATCTGCGACGGCGAAAACGTTTACATTATTGGCATCATGCAGCATATCGAGCCGGCAGGTATTCACTCCGGCGATTCCTATGCTGTTTTACCACCTTACAACCTTGGCGATTTCGTTATCACACAAATCGAGGACATCACCAAAAAAATTGCTGTAGAGCTTAAAACAGTAGGCTTGCTCAATATTCAATTTGCTATCAAAGAAGACAAAGTATACGTCATTGAAGCCAATCCAAGAGCCTCTCGTACGGTTCCGTTCATCGCCAAAGCTTACGACGAACCTTACGTCAATTACGCTACTAAAGTCATGCTTGGTCATAGCAAAGTTACCGACTTCAACTTCCAGCCCCGCAAAGAAGGCTATGCCATCAAAATTCCGGTGTTCTCTTACGAGAAATTCCCTGATGTAAAGAAAGAATTAGGTCCAGAAATGAAATCTACCGGTGAGGCCATCCGCTTTATCAAAGATTTAAAGGATCCGTTCTTTACCAAAATTTACTCAGAGCGAAATATGCACCTATCGCGTTAAGTTTCCTGCCGTGGTCTTTCATTAGGCCACGGCTTTTCGTATATTTGTTAGATGCAGCGCCTAGACGACATCACAGCACCCATTCAGCAAGAATTACTCGATTTTGAAATCCACTTTCAAAATGCGATGCACGCCGATGTTGCGCTACTAGACAAAGTAACCAGCTATATCGTTAAGCGCAAGGGAAAGCAACTGCGCCCTATGTTCGTCTTTTTGAGCGCCAAAATGCTCGGCGACATCAACCCAATTACTTTTGATGCCACTACGCTTGTAGAGCTTTTACACACCGCCACTCTTGTCCATGACGACGTCGTTGACGACGCAGCCGAAAGGCGCGGTTTTTTCTCTGTCAACGCGCTTTGGAAAAACAAAATTGCGGTGCTCGTTGGCGACTACATGCTTTCGCGCATTTTGCTTATTTCTATTGAAAAGCGCAACCTTGACCTCCTTGAAATTGTTGCTCGCGCTGTACAAGAAATGTCAGAAGGTGAGCTGCTTCAAATTGAAAAAGCACGTCACCTAGACATCACCGAAGAGGTTTATTACGAAGTCATCCGCAAAAAAACCGCATCGCTCATTGCCACATGCTGCGAGGCAGGGGCCCTCAGTGTAGGTGCGCAAGCAGATCGTGCTCGGATGCGCCAGTTTGGCGAACTCATTGGCCTCGCTTTTCAAATCAAAGACGACATCTTTGACTACGGCACGGGTGAACATATCGGCAAGCCAACAGGCATCGATATCCGCGAGCAAAAAATGACACTCCCGCTCATTTTTGCTTTGCAAAATGCAACACCTGCCATTCAAAAAGAACTACGTTACATCATTAAAAACGAATACGACGTCAGTCACCGCGTGCAGCGCGCCATTCAACTTGTGTGGGAATCCGGCGGGGTGCAGTACGCACAAAAACGCATGGAAGCCCTCGCTGCTCAGGCACTAGAAATTTTAAGTTCGTACCCCGACAGCACCGCAAAAGCTTCGTTAATAGGCTTGGTCGCCTATACCATGAACCGTGAAAAATAATTCCATGAAACACTTATTCATTATACTTCTTGTCCTTTTGACAATTATTTTGCCTGCTTGCACAGATGAAAAAAACAAAGAAACCAATAAGGAAGTGGCTCCAGAAGAGCTCGTCGAAATCAAAGATGGCCATT
Organism: Cryomorphaceae bacterium; assembly: GCA_027490665.1. Classification (GTDB taxonomy): domain Bacteria; phylum Bacteroidota; class Bacteroidia; order Flavobacteriales_D; family Crocinitomicaceae; genus UBA952. The sequence goes on from JAIXXP010000100.1 coordinate 25,824, forward strand.
ACAAAGAATGGTATCCAGGTAAAAAACAATTGAAATACCAAGGCGAACTCAATCAAAAAGGAGACCGCGAAGGCAAATGGAATTTCTACAGCGAAAAAGGAACCCTTCTTTCTTTCACTTTTTACAATGCTGGAAAGAAAAACGGCTATTCTGTGGTGAAATATCCGAACGGAAAAATTCACTATTACGGAGAGTATAAAGACGATCAAATGGTTGGCGAATGGATAACCTACGACCAACAAGGACAGAAAACCGTTAAAAACTTCAATCCGTAAATGAGTAAAATTCCGCCGCATATTGTTGATCAAATTCTACAGACCGCCCGCATTGAAGAGGTGATCGGAGAATTTGTGCAACTCAAGCGCGCGGGTTCTAATCTCAAAGGGCTTAGCCCCTTCACCGACGAAAAAACTCCTTCGTTTGTCGTTTCTCCTGCCAAGCAAATCTTCAAGTGTTTTTCTACTGGAAAGGGCGGAAACGCAGCAAGTTTTTTAATGGAAAAAGAGCACTTCAGCTATCCTGAAGCACTCAGGTGGTTGGCCAAGCGCTACAACATCGAAGTACCAGAAGAGCGAGAAGCCACAGCAGAGGAACTCGCTGCGCTCAATGAACGCGAGAGTTTCCTTATCATCAATGAGTTTGCTAAAAATGCTTTTTCAGAGATGCTCCTCAACTCCCAAGAGGGTAAGGCCATTGGTTTGTCTTATTTTGAAGAACGCGGTTTTACGCGCGCTACCATAGACAAATTCCAACTTGGCTACTGCCTAAACACCGGCTCTGCCTTTACCGACCTCGCACTCGAGAAAGGATACAACAAAGATTACTTAGAAGCTATTGGCCTCACCAAGTCAAAAGACGAACGCACCTTTGACTTTTTCAAAGGCCGAGTTATGTTCCCAATTCACAGCGTTTCGGGTCGTGTATTAGGCTTTGGTGGCCGAACCTTACTTTCCGATAAAAAAGTCGCCAAATATTTCAACTCTCCCGAGAGCATTATCTACAACAAGAGCGAAATCCTCTATGGTTTGTATTTTGCTAAAGGAGATATCGTCAAGTACAACGAATGTTTGCTCTGTGAAGGCTATACCGACGTCATCAGTATGCACCAAGCAGGCATCCAAAACGTGGTGTCGTCTTCAGGTACATCTTTAACAAAAGAACAAGTCAAATTAGTCAGTCGCTACACCAAAAACCTAACCATTCTCTACGACGGCGACGCCGCAGGTATCAAAGCCAGTTTCCGCGGTATCGACCTCATTTTAGAAGAAGGCCTCAACGTGAAGGTTGTTCTTTTTCCAGATGGCGAAGACCCAGACTCCTTCTCCAAATCCAGGTCTTCGGCTGAGTTAAGCGCCTATATCGCCGGTCATAAACAAGATTTCATTTCTTTTAAGGCCAGTATTTTGCTTGCCGATGGCGCCAACGACCCAATTCTTCGGGCTGGGCTCATTAAAGACATCGTGCATTCGGTTTCTCTCATTCCAGATCAAATCACGCGCTCTGTCTATGTTCAACAGCTAGCCCAACAATTTGATATTTCGGAGTCTATTGTGCAGTCTGAATTGCTCAATTTGCGCAAGTCTGCCATGGCCAAAACCTATCAAGACCCTGCAATTGGTGCCATAGAACTTCCCAAAAATCCGGCACCACAATCCTTAGAAGCGTCACAAGAAACAGCCGCTGACCACACCATTTTTGAAGCTGAACTCATTCGAGTACTGATCAAATACGGAACACGCGCACTCATTTGGCAAGAGCCAGGGCAAACCGAAACCCAAACCAGCGTCATCGAACTCATTGTACATGAACTTCAAAAAGACGAGCTCTTCTTTGAGAATCCGCTCTATGAAGAAATTTACCGCATCTTTGAAAAAGGCGCTTTAGAGGAGCAAACACTCTATGAATCTAGTTTCTTCTTGCGCCATGAAAACCAGCAAATTGTCCAATTTGTAGCCGACATAGAAGCCCAAGAACAAGAACTGAGTCATAACTGGGTGGCGCGCTACAAAATTCAAACAAAGTCTGAGTCCGACGACCTCTATCAAACGGTAGTTGAGGTCATCTATCGGTTTAAATTAGCCTTTGTGGAGCAAAAGATCAATCAAATCCGCGCCGAGTTAAACCAAGACACTTTAAAAGACGACGACCTTCTTTTGGCGCTCGGCGAACTTGTGAGCCTTGAAAAGGTCAAGATGCTACTCTCAGAACAAATCGGAATTACCTTAATTCGCTGACATGTTTGCAGAAACCCTATTTTATATTGGCCCATACAAAATTTGCTTTTGGAATCTTATTTTTCTAATACTCATATTTTTGGCGGCGGTAATCCTGCGCCGCTTGGTTCATAAGGCCTTAAAAGGTTATGTCAAAAGTGCCAACCTCCAGCTAGAAGCCAAGCAAATGGCCCGCTTGCGCTTGGTGAGCCAGAGTGTTTATTTATTGGCAATTTATGTGGCTATACTTAGCTTTCGCTACAACAACGGTCACGTCACTTTCAACGATTTCTTGCGCTTCAAACTCCTTTCTTTTGACAGCTTCAAAATAGATTTTGCCGACATCTTAATTGTCATTTCCGTCTTTTTTGGTGCCAAAATTGCCACTAACCTTACGCGACTCTATTTTGCGCGCCGTTTCAAAAACAACCCCAACATTGATGGAGGTACGGAATTTGTCTATAATCAGCTTGCTAAATACTTTATTTATGTAAGCTCTGTCTTACTTTGCTTCAAGCTGCTCGGTATAGATCTTATGATTTTACTGACCAGCTCTGTTGGTCTTTTGGTGGGCCTAGGGCTCGGGCTTCAGGATGTTTTCAAAGACATGATTGCCGGAATTGTCTTGCTTTTCGAGGGTAATTTAAGGGTTGGTGATATCGTCGAGATCAACGGGAAAACCAAACCAGCTTCCCAAAGCAACGAGTCTATGGTGGCCAAAATAGTCAAGATCAATGTGCGCACTACTCAAATCCAGACCCGCGAAGGAAATGTACTCATTATTCCCAATACGCACCTCACTCAAGACCGCATTGAAAATTGGAGCCATGGCTCCGAACTGACCCGCTTTACTATCAAATTAGCAGTGGCGTACGGTGCCGACCTCACTTTAATTGAACGCTTGCTCAAGCAGGCAGCATTGGCGCATCCTAAAGTCAAAAAAAACAATCCCGTTATGGTAAGGCTCGCCGATTTTGGCGACGCAGGTCTAGAACTCGAACTCGTCTTTTGGGCCGATCAAAGTTGGGATATCAATAACTATAAGTCTGAAATCAGGTTTGAAATCGACCGCCTTTTTAGAGCCTATTCCATTGAAATTCCTTATCCGCAGCGCGTGCTGCATCAGGCTCCTCAGCGCAATTCATAAAGATACCTCTGGATGGTGTTTTCAATGCCCAAGTAGAGCGCATCTGAAATCAGTGCATGGCCAATAGAAACTTCGTCGAGAGCACAAAGTTCAGCTTTCAGAAATGCTAAATTTTCCAAACTAAGGTCATGGCCTGCATTGATGCCCAAGCCTAAATTCAGCGCGTGTTGTGCCGCCAACTTATATGGCGCAACAGCTGCAGTTTTGTCAGTGCTGTACTGTTCGGCGTAAGGGCCAGTGTAAAATTCAATGCGTTCAGCCCCGAGTGCTTTGGCTTGGTCGAGTTGTGAGAGGTTGGTTTCCATGAACAGCGACACCCGAACGCCTAAAGCCTGAATTTGAGCAATAATTGGTTCGAGGAATTTGGCTTGGCTAATGCAATCCCAACCCGCGTTGGAGGTGAGTACCCCAGGAGGATCAGGTACCAAAGTGGCCTGAGCAGGGCGGAGGTCTTTGATGAGTTGTAGGTAGCGCGCATCAGGGTAGCCTTCTATATTGAACTCCGTTTGAATATAGTCGTGAAGGTCGTAGCAATCTTGGGTGGTAATATGGCGTTCATCGGGTCTGGGATGCACGGTAATTCCTTGGGCGCCGAATCTTTCGGCGTCCAACGCAAATTGCAATACGTTAGGTGTTTGACCTCCACGTGCATTGCGCAAGGTTGCGATTTTATTGATATTCACGCTGAGTCTGGTCATGGCACAATAATTGAGTTGCAAAAGTACGAAACATTCAAGGAATTTAGTATTTTGCGCCCACTATGAGAGCTTCTAACATACTTTCAGATCAAATACCGCCATTATTGCATACCGATACCGGTGAAAAAGCACTATTTTGGATGGATGAATTTCAGGTCAATCACCTTCCCGTTCTTAAAAATGGAAATTTCGTAGGTCTTGTTTCCGAATCCGAATTACTCGATCAATCCGACCTCGATCAAAGTCTCGATCAGTTATTTCAGCACCTTCCGCGTCCTTTTGCCTTTTCCGATGCGCACTTATTTGATTTACTCCAACATTTCGCACTTTTCAAATTAACGGTTCTTCCTGTCCTGGACCGCCAGGAAAATTACTTAGGTGTTATTAGTGCGCAAGAATTACTGCAATTGTTGGCAGAAACCAGCGGGCTCAATGAGTCAGGTTCTCTTTTGGTCCTGGAAATGAATGCCAACGACTACACCTTAGCACAAATTGCACAAATTGTCGAAAGCAATCAGGCCAAAATCCTGAATTTATTTGTAAGTAATATCCCAGATAGTACTAAAATTCAAGTCAATTTGCGCCTCAATCAACAAAACCTAAGTGCAATTATCCGTACCTTTGAGCGCTATGATTACCAAGTGCTAGCGAGCTTTCAAGACAGTCAACAACCAGACGAACTCCAAGAGCGCTACCAAGAACTCATGCATTATTTGAGCATGTAATGAAACAAATCGCCGTATACGCCAAAAAAATATTCAAGCAAGACCTCAGTGTTTTTGAAAACTTACTCAATGGAATTGTAGAGTTAGGGTGGAAGCCAGTGCTCGAGCACGAATTAGCCTTGCAGCTCCACACCAAATTTCAGTGGCCTCTTACTTATCAGACTTTTACCACTCATCTCGACCTCAAAAGTGGTTTTGACCTCATGATCAGTTTAGGAGGAGACGGCACCTTCCTCAAAGCAGTTTCCTTTATCCGTGATTCCGGGGTGCCAATTCTCGGCATCAATACGGGTCGTTTGGGCTTCTTGTCAAATCTTTCCAAATCGCAAATTGCTCAAACACTACAGCGCTTCAACGATGGTCAATACGAATTTCAAAAGCGCTCCTTGCTAAGGGTACATACCGACAACGATTTATTTGCCGACGAAAATTTTGCGCTCAACGAGCTTACGCTTCAAAAGAAAGATACCTCCTCCATGATCAAAGTGCAGGCTTATCTTGGCGACAAATTCTTAAACACCTATTGGGCCGATGGCCTTATTGTTGCCACCCCAACGGGTTCAACTGCCTATAGTTTGAGTTGCGGCGGCCCTATCATTACTCCGGGTTGTCAGGTACACATCCTTACACCAATTGCGCCGCACAACCTCAATGTTCGCCCTGTTGTTGTTCCTGACCACATGCCAATTTCTTTGCAGGTAGAAGGCCGAGACCGCACTTATTTGCTATCTTTAGATGGTCATTCGCAACACATTAAACAAGGTGAAAAGGTCATCATTACCAAAGCCGAATTCATGATCAATGTGGTCAAATTCGAAGACAACAATTTTTTAGATACCATCCGAAACAAAATGTTTTGGGGCTCCGATACCCGAAACGAAATTTAATAATTATGAAAAAAATACTTTTCCCACTCAGCATTTTGTTTGCTGCTCAAGCGCAAGCGCAAGCCCCACAGATCAATTCCAGGATAGACTCCGTGAGTTATTTGGCCGGTCAAAACATTGCCCAAAGTGTGCTCAAAGATTTTCCAGAAGCCAATGTTGCACTTTTGCTTCAAGGTCTCAGCGATGCCATGATGAAACGTGAGAGCTTACTTCAAGATCCAAGTAATCAGTGCGTCATGTCTTACTTTCAAGAGAAAATGCAAGCCATTGAAAGCGCCGAACAAGCCGTCAACCAAGAGGCTTTGGCTGCAGAAAAAGAAGCGGGCAGAGTCAATCGCGAAAGAGGTGAGGCCTACTTACTTGAAAACGCCAAGAAAAAAGAAATTCAAGTAACGGCTAGTGGCTTGCAATACGAAGTGCTTAAAAAAGGCAGAGGTCAAAAGCCTACAGCGAGTTCTACTGTTAAGGTTCACTACACCGGCACCAACATCGATGGTCAAATATTTGATAGCTCAGTTGAGCGCAAAGAACCGATCTCTTTCCCGCTTAATGCTGTTATCCCTGGCTGGACAGAAGGTGTTCAGCTCATGAATGTTGGTGCAAAATACCGTTTTTACATCCCACAAGAATTGGCATATGGCCCGGGTTCACCAACAGAACTTATCCCGCCTTATTCTGTTCTTATCTTTGAAGTTGAATTACTAGACATCGAAAAATAAATCCATGAAAAAATTACTTGTTACCTTACTTTTCTTGCCATTTACAGGCTTGTTAAATGCCCAAAAAGTTGAAGAAATTCAAGATGGCATCTATGCACGTTTCACCACCAACAAAGGCATTATTGTTTGTCAGTTGGAGTATCAAAAGACACCCATGACCGTTGGTAACTTTGTGGGTTTGGCCGAAGGCAATTTTAAAGTTGGCGATAAATCCTTTTCTAAGCCATTTTTTGATGGCCTGATCTTTCACCGCGTGATCGCCGATTTCATGATCCAAGGTGGTGATCCACAAGGCACAGGCATGGGTGACCCCGGCTATAAATTTTACGACGAAATTGATCCAACACTCAAGCATACCGGGCCTGGCATTTTATCGATGGCTAATTCAGGAGCCAATACCAACGGATCGCAGTTTTTTATTACCCACAAAGCGACGCCATGGCTAGATGGAAAGCATACCGTTTTTGGTCATGTGATTTCAGGGCAAGAGGTTGTTGATCTAATTGCGCAAAACGACACAATGCGCAAGGTGGAAATCATCCGTGTGGGCAAAGACGCCATTAAATGGAATGCACAAACTGCATTTGACCAAGTTTATTTGGCTAAAAAAGCCCAAGAGACGCTGGAGCAAGCTGAGCTTTCAAAAATTGCAGCGATGTCTCAAGACGATTACAAAGCATTTATGTATGCTGAAGTCATGAAGAACTATCCAAATGCACAGCAAAGTGCAACGGGTTTGGTCTATGTCATTTTAGACAACGGCAAAACCAATGAGGTGAAGGAAGGTAAAAAGGTAAGTTTGCATTATACAGGAACCCTGCGTCGTGGCGGTAAAAAGTTTGATTCTTCAAAAGACCGCAATGCGCCGTTAGAATTTGAATATAAGGTTCAGCGCATGATCCCGGGCTTCGAAGAAGGAATTACCTACATCAAAGAAGGTGGTAAAATTTTGTTATTCATCCCTTATTACAACGCTTATGGCAAACAAGGGCGCCCTGGCTCTATTCCACCTTATGCCGATTTAGTTTTTGAAATCGAACTCTTGCAAGTTACCGATGCGGCACCTCATGGTGAGCACGATGGTCATCAGCACTAATTAGAAAAAGCATAAGAAATGATATTGGCGCCCATCTGCAAAGCTTGGCGCCTTTTTTCTGTTGGATCGTTGTGTACTTGTTGGTCTTCCCAGCCGTCGGATAGATCGGTTTCGTAGGTATACAAACAGACCAAACGACCTTCTATGACAATCCCAAATGCTTGTGGTCTTTTGCCGTCGTGTTCATGAATTTTTGGCAGTCCATTCGGAAAGTTATAGCGCTGTCTGAAAATGGGATGATCAGAGGGTAGCTCGGTAAGGGTCGCTTCTGGAAATACTTTTTTAAGTTCAGAGCGAACAAACCCGTCCATGCCATAGTTGTCATCTATATGTAAAAAGCCACCAGAAAGTAAGTAGGTCCGAAGGTTTTGGGCTTCTGCTTTGGAGAATACCACATTGCCGTGTCCGGTCATGTGTAGCAACGGATATTGAAATAAGTCGGTACTGCCTACCTCAACATAGGGCACTTCCTTAGCGATGCTCATGCCGAGTTCTGTATTGCAAAACTTAATGAGATTGGGCAAAGCGGTTGGGTTGGCGTAGTAATCACCGCCGCCATTATATTTCAAAACAGCCATTTGATAGCCTTGCGCACTTATGCTTAGTGCCGTTAATAATAGTGCTGTTAGTAAGCCGATTTTTTTCACGTTCGTCGTTTAAAATAATAAATTTGGTCGGTTCCAAAAGCATGTACGTTGGTTGGTACCCGATTCAAAACGGGTGCCTTGACTCCTTCTCCATAAAGTAAATCACCCACCAACACATAAGCTTCGTCCCAAACGTTATCAATGATAAAATATTGTAAAGTACGGCTGCCACCCTCTACCATCACAGAATGAATGCCACGTTTATAGAGTTCATCTAAAATGTTTTTGGTTGCAGTTTCTTGAATTTTAATCCATTCAATATTTCCTTTTTTCTCGTTTTTAACCCGGTTGAAAATAAGGGTGGGGGCATCTTCAGAAAACAAGCTGATGTCATTTTGGACTTGAAGCTGGCTGTCGATAAGAATGCGAATCGGATTTTTACCGCTGACATCTCTGACTGTAAGTGAAGGGTTGTCATTTAAAGCGGTGTGTTTGCCAACCAAAATGCTCATTTCTTGGCTGCGCCAATG
>JAIXXP010000090.1 GCA_027490665.1 Cryomorphaceae bacterium
ACAACAGCGGTGCTACTTCTAATGCAGCAACCATTACCGTGAACGTGCTTCCTGTCAATGATGCGCCTGTTGCCAACAACGATGTGGCCTCTACAAACGAAGACACACCGGTTACCGTGTACGTTACCACCAACGACACCGACCTCGACGGTACTATCGACAATAACACCGTTGACCTCGACCCAACAACACCGGGTATCCAAACAACCTTATCCAACGCCCAAGGTACTTGGACCGTTGCGGGTGGCGTTGTGACCTTCACACCTGCAGCCAACTTCAATGGCTCAGCGAGCATCAACTACACGGTCAATGACAACAGCGGTGCTACTTCTAATGCAGCAACCATTACCGTGAACGTGCTTCCGGTCAATGATGCGCCTGTTGCCAACAACGATGTGGCCTCTACAAACGAAGACACACCGGCTTCTTTCAATATCACCAACAACGATACAGACATAGACGGAACTATTGCTGTGAATACCGTTGACCTCGACCCAACAACACTGGGTCTCCAAACAATCTTTACCAACGCCCAAGGAACTTGGACGGTTGTTGCTGGTGTGGTTACTTTCACGCCTGCGGCGAATTTTAACGGCATTGCATTCATAGGTTATACGGTCAATGACAATGGTGGAGCTACCTCCAATGTGGCAACTATCACAGTCAACGTAGCGCCTGTAAATGATGCACCTATTCTTGACAACGAATTCCTTACTGTCAATTACAATGCTCCTCAAACAGGTGACCTCACCAACGCAGGAGATTTTGATCCTGATGGCACAACACTGGTTGTCAATACCACACCGCTTGTAGCACCTCAAAACGGAACAATTACTATAGCGCAAGACGGAACTTACACGTATGTCCCTTCTTTGAATTTTGTGGGTACAGATTTAGTAGTTGTAGAGATTTGCGACCAAGGTTCACCACTCCCTTATTTGTGTGGTACGGATACCATTTACATTACTGTGAATCCTTGTAGTTTGCAAGATGTTGCGCAAGACTGTGACTTTGATGGTCTGAGCAACGGTGAAGAAATAAGCTTAGGAACTGATCCATTTGATCCGGATACAGATGGCGATGGTGTCATCGACGGAACTGAGGTTGCCGACGGAACCAATCCGCTCATCCCTTGTTCTCTGATTTTCGCCAGCCAAACGGTAACACCTTCCGCCGCTTGGAACAACCTTGATTGCGACAACGACGGCTTGACCAACGGTCAGGAAGTAACAATTGGTACTGACCCAACGAATCCGGACACAGATGGAGACGGTGTACTTGATGGAACTGAAGTTGCAGATGGTACGCTTCCACTCGATCCTTGCTCGCTCGTTTATGCCAACCAAACTGTGGTGCCGTCAAGCGTATGGGCAGGATTAGATTGTGACAACGACGGGCTTACAAATGGCCAAGAAGTGGCCTTAGGAACTGATCCTACAAATCCGGATACGGATGGTGACGGTGTATTGGATGGCACAGAAGTGAATGATGGTACAAACCCTACAGATCCATGCGCATTTGTTTTTGCAAGTCAGAGCGTCACTCCTTCAGTTGCATGGAACAATCTAGACTGCGACAATGATGGTCTGGCAAACGGTGCAGAGCTCACAGCTGGTACTGACCCAACAAACCCAGATACAGATGGTGACGGTGTACTTGACGGTACTGAAGTAGCTGATGGTACCCTACCGCTCGATCCTTGTTCATTGGTGTTTGCCAACCAAACAGTTGCTCCATCAGTAGCTTGGTCAGGTTTAGACTGTGATAACGACGGCTTACTCAATGGTGAAGAAGTAACCATTGGAACTGATCCAACAAATCCGGATACAGACGGCGACGGCGTAACCGACGGCATAGAGGTTCAAGACCAAACCAACCCAATTGACCCATGTCAGTACATTTACGCAAATCAAACAGTAAGCCCTACTTCTGTATGGGCAGCAATTGATTGTGATGGCGATGGTTTAACCAATGGTGAAGAGACAAGCAATGGCAATGACCCTACAGATCCTTGTGACCCATTAACAAATGGTTCAAATTGCAATGTAAATATTGTTGTTCCAGAAGCCTTCTCACCTGATGGCGATGGTACGAACGATACATTCATCATTGAGGGTATTGAGTATTTTGACGAAAATGAAATCATCATCTTTAACCGTTGGGGCTCTGAAGTTTTCAGAATGAACCCATACAACAACACATGGGATGGTAAATCTCAAAACACACTCAATGTGGGTGGAGATGAGCTTCCGACCGGAACTTACTTCTACATACTCGATACCAAAACAGATAAATACGGTGTCATCAAAGGATACATTTACCTCAAACGCTAAGAAAATAGATATGAAAGCACTTATCTTAAGTTGTCTATTGTTACTTGTTGCCAGCACAATTGTTGCGCAACAAGAAGCACAATTTACACAATTCACCGACAACCAGTTGTTCGTGAACCCAGCCTATGCAGGAAGCAATGGTATGCTGAATGCAACTGCCCTCCACCGCCAGCAATGGGTTGGTTTTGCAGGTAGTCCAACAAGTTCAACCTTTAGTTTTCATTCGCCTTTGAGCTATGAATCTGTTGGCCTGGGTCTAACAATGGTAAGCGATCAAATCGGACCGCTCAATCAAAATATGATTTACGGCGATTTCTCCTATTCCCTGAAATTTACGAACCAAAGTCGTTTATCTTTTGGCATAAAAGCAGGTATGAATGTGATCAGTTTAAATACATCTACGCTCTCCACAACCGAGCAAAACGATCCTAACCTCAACAAAGATGTGCGCAATCAAGTAAACCCAAATATTGGCTTTGGTATTTACTACAGATCCAAAAATTGGTTTGTTGGTGCAAGTACGCCTAAGCTCTTCGAACAAAGCTATGACGGAACCGGAGTCAATATAGAACAGCGTCACTTCTTTGTAAATACAGGTGCTGTATTTGCTTTGACGCCAAGTTTTAAACTGCGCCCTGTTATGCAGGCCAAAATGACCGCTGGTGCACCATTAAGTTTAGATCTTTCCGTTGCAGGAATTTTCCAAGAACGGTATTTTGTAGGCGCCATGTACCGATTAAGTGCTGCAACAGGTTTGTTTTTCCAATATCAGGTTGCTCCTACTTTACGAGTTGGGGTTGCAACCGAACTCGGACTTACCGCCATGCGTAAATTCAACGACGGCACCTATGAAATTATGCTCAGCTACGACATATCAAGAAAACAAAGTGGCATCAAATCTCCTCGCTATTTCTAAGATCTCATGAAGAAAATTATCCTTTTTACCTTTATTCTTGCGAGTGGCATCAACTTATTTGCGCAAGGTGGCCGCTTGGCAAAAGCGAATGATTTGTTTGGCAAACTCGCCTATGCTGAGGCCATTCCTTATTTTGAATCTGTCTGCAATACGGAGCAAGATTCGCCAGAAATGCGTGAAAAATTGGCTTACTGCTATTTAAGTACACACAATTTGTTGAAAGCAGAAAGTGAGTATAAAAGTGTCGTGGCTAAAAATCCTTCTGCTGACAACCATTATTGGCTTGCATATACGCTTATGTCATTGGATAAATACCAAGAAGCGCAAACACACATGACTCAATTTGCCGCAATGAATCCTTCGGACTCACGCGCACAACTTTGGGAAAAACAGCAAAACTTTTTAGCTCAACTACAAAATGAGCCTGCTTATTTTCAGTGGAAAGAAGTAGCCATTAATACAGATCATGCTGACTTTGGCGTATATCCCTACCCCTTGAAAAACAGTGCTGTCACCATTTCAAGTCGTAAAAAAACAGGTTTTGGCGACTTGCGTTGGGCCGGAAACAACGATTTCTACTTGGAATTATTCTACGTTCAAACAGGAGAGGACGGTTACCTTTCACAACCTATTCAATTGAACAGACCATTAAACTCAACCAAACATGAAGGGCCATTGTGCTTCAGTGCCGATGGTAAATTGGTCTACTTTACTAGTAATAACCGCAACGAACAAAATAAGCAGGGTAAGGATGGAATTCAGCACCTCAAAATTTACATTGCCGATATCGTGCGCAGTGAGTGGTTGAATATCCGTGAGTTTACATTCAATTCAGCAGACTACGCTTGTGGTCATCCTACTTTGAGCCCCGATGGAAAAACGCTCTACTTTACTTCTGATATGCCTGGAGGTTTTGGAGGTGCCGATATCTATTCTTGTCAAATCAATGCTAAAGGAGAATTTGAAAAACCTGTCAATCTTGGTGCAAATGTAAATACGAGCGGTCAAGAAATGTTTCCTTGGATTGGCAGCGACGAACTCTTATACTTTTCATCAAACGGACGACCTGGAATTGGAGGCTTAGATCTTTTTGCCGCTCCACGCGATGGTAAAATGGCTGCTAAAAACTTAGGCCTGTCTATCAATTCTGTCAACGACGATTTTGCTGTTACCTTCCTAGCAGACGGAAAGTCGGGTTTTATAGCCTCAAATAGAAATGGAACCGATGACATCTTTTCTATTCGAAAACTATTGGATATCAAATTCAATGCGCTCATCAAAGGCACTGTAATCGATCAAAATTCAGGAACCGTTCTTGCAAATGCACTTTTAACTATCAAAGATCAGAATGGAAACATAGTTGCAACAACCCAGGCAGATGCAAATGGGAATTACCAATTTGAAGTTACGCCAGGTGCCAACTATTCCATTTCTGCTAAGCTAGATAAATACGATGGCAAAATTGCAGACCTATCGGTTCCTATGAATGCAAGCACAATAGAACAGAAACTAGGTTTGGTCAAACAAATTGACTTTGGAATTCGATTACTTGTTACCGATGCCGCAACAAAAACGGCGCTCTCTGGAGTTGGGGTTGTCATTACTGATTTGAAGAACAATTCTACTTTGATAAACGAGGATACAAAATCATCAGGCGACGTAAGCAAACAACTTAAAGGATACAAAAAAGGAGATCTATTAACCTTAAAAATAGAATTAAGTGCTCCTGGCTACCTTAAAAAGTTGGTTGAATACAAGGGCACCATTGATCAAGCTGGGCTGATCCAATTGCATGAAAAACTAAATGTAGAACTGCAAGCTGTTGCAGTTGGAGGCGATTTAGCAAAAACTTTGGGCATTAAACCGATCTATTTTGACCTTGGTAAATTCAATATCCGTAAAGATGCAGCTATTGAACTCGATAAAATTGTAAAAGTCATGAACGAGAACCCAACAATGGTGATTGAACTTGGCTCTCATACAGACTGTCGCAGTAGTGTTCAATTCAATCAAACTTTATCAGCGAACCGTGCCAAAGCATCGGCTGAATATATTCAAAAACGCATCAGTAACCCGAGCAGAATTTATGGAAAAGGTTACGGTGAATCGAAACTACTCAATGACTGTGGATGTGAAGGAACCGTGAAATCTAATTGTTCAGAAGAACAACACCAACTGAACCGCCGAACAGAATTTATCATTATAAAGATGTAAGACAGTCTTGAACGCTTTTCAAATCCCTCCCCAAAAGAGGGATTTTTTATTGCGCTAAAATAGCAGCCAATAAACCTTCGACTTTCGCTTGCTTTTCCTTAGAGATAGAAATTGTTAAATGACAGGTATCATTTATATTTTGCTCAGTTATATGTATTTTTTCTCTTTTCAAATGGTCCATAACTAAATACATTTTATCGTAGGCAAACGTAATCTGGAGCTCTAACTCTTCTTCTTTTTCGATTATGAGCGCTGCTTCTAAAGCTTCCTTTGCGGCAGTTCTGTAGGCAGAAATAAGACCGCCCACCCCTAAATTGGTGCCGCCATAATAGCGCACAACTGCAATAAGTACGTTGGTAAGTTCAAAAGCTTGGATTTGGCCTAGAATGGGTGGGCCCGCAGAATTCGAGGGCTCGCCGTCGTCGGAAGACCGATACAGTTTATGGTCAGCACCAAGGCGAAAGGCAGAGCAAACATGAACAGCTTGGTGGTGTTCTTTGCGTTTTTGGGCAATAAACGCTTTTACTTCGGCTTCTGAAGTCACAGGAATTGCAAAGGCCAAGAACTTTGATCCTTTTTCTTTGTAGAATCCTTCGCTGCTGTTTGCGAGTGTTTTGTAGGTAGCCACCACGCGAAATTACATGCATTATCCGTAATTTCGGTTTATGAACTTGAAAATCGTTTACATCTGTTTGCTCCTTTGTTTGGCCTTTGCCTGTGGCGATGACCCTATTGTTCCTACGCCAACAGGCCCGCAACAATACGGCACACCACTTTCGAATGTGCCCGATGTAGACAAAGCGACCATTTATGAAGTCAATTTACGCGCACAATCGAGCGAAGGAACCCTTCAGGGTGTGATTTCCAAATTAGACCATATCAAAAGTTTAGGTACGAACATCATTTGGCTAATGCCTATTTACGAGCAAGGTGTCCTTAATAGTGTTGGTTCGCCATACAGCGTCAAGGATTATCAAAAAGTAAGCTCAGAATATGGTAGCCTTGCCGATTTGCGCGCCCTCACTGACCAAGCTCATGCTTTGGGAATGGCGGTTATTTTAGACTGGGTTGCCAACCACACCTCCTGGGACCACCCTTGGATTACAGCTCATCCAGAGTGGTATAGCCAAAATGCCAACGGACAAATCATCATTCCGCCCGGCACCAACTGGAACGACGTTGCCGACCTCAACTTTGATCAAACAGCCATGCGCAAGGCTCAAATAGACGCCATGAAATACTGGATTTTGGAAGCCAACGTGGACGGATTTCGCTGCGACTACGCAGACGGCGTGCCCTTCGATTTTTGGAGCGAAGCTGTTTCGACGCTCAAGTCCTTACCCAAAAGAGACGTGCTGATGCTTGCTGAGGGCACCCGCTCAGATCACTACCAAGCCGGCTTTGACCTCACCTACGGCTGGAACTATTATACCGCTCTAAAAAACGTCTGGACCGGTGCTTCTACTGCAACCTTAACTAATGCCAACCAACTCGAGTATGGCAATATTCCGTCGGGTAAAGGTAAAATCCGCTTCACCACCAACCACGATGAATCTGCCTGGGATGCATCTCCAATGACACTCTTTAATGGAAAAAACGGCGCCATTGCCGCAAGTGTAATCAATATTTTTTCTGGCGGAGTGCCCTTATTGTACACTGGGCAAGAAGTCGGTAAAACGGGTACAACACCTTTCTTCAATAACTCGAACATCAACTGGACGGCTAATGCCGATATGCTGGCAGCGTATCAAAAGCTCTATGAAATTTACAACAGCGAGGCAGCTGCGCGCGGCAATAGTATTTCAGCATATCAACTTTCTAATGACCTGATTTGTTGGAAAAAAACAAGTGGGTCTGAATCCATACTTATATTAGTTAATGTCCGAAATAACACCATCAATATTAGCCTACCTCCAGTTCTTACTGGCAATTTCACCAACCTAAACTCAGGCCAAAGCGAAACGTTAAGCACGAACCTTATGCTTACACCCTATGCATACCGCATCTATAAAATGAACTAATTTTACTCTGATGAACATGAAAGCTCTGCTCTTTTTATTTCTTTTGCTACCCTTTTTGAATCTAGCTCAACGCGCCAAGCAAAATGTTGTGTACGACGTTGTTAAACTAAAGACCGGACAAATCTTGTACGGCAAAATGATCTCCATGGACAACAATTATGTCCTGACTTTCAAAGATCAATATAACCGCACCTATATTTTATCGAAGGAAATGTACGAGTATATTGAAGAAGACCGCAACTTTACCCAGCGCGTTAAAATGGTCGACTCTTTGGTCAGACCGCGCAAGATCAATGAATTTGATTTCCATGTTGGGCTCAATGCCATGATGGCCGGTTTCAACACAGGTTTTGTACCCGACAACAACTATTTATCGAGTAACAGCAATGGTATGTTTTATGAAACTCCCATTTGCTTGAGTTTAGGGGCTGGCAAATACTTCCAACGTCAGCATTATGTCGGTGCAAGCCTAGACCTCCGGGCAATAGGTGGCCCCACTATGTTTTCACAATACAGCGCCAATTACCGCTATCTATACGATCGAAATAAAAGCAATACAGCGCGCTATATTCCAATCACGCTTGGTTTTCAGCAAAGCGCCTCTACTGAATATTTTTACGTCCCAGACCTCACTATGCCCCCTTTCCCTATTAATGAACCAAGAGCATTTGAAACCAATGTTTCAAGCCTACATTTAGGCATCGGGCACGGTTTTTCATTTATCGGCAAAGACCTGCATTATTTCAATTTAGAAATCCTACTCTATAAAGGTCTTTGGGCCAAACACTCCATGATCAGCAACGAACTGACCTTACCCAACCTCAATTACCAAACTGCTGGCGCGCAACTCAAATTCAGTTACCATTTTTAAACAAATCATCGTATCTTCAACTTATGGAATTACTCTGGACCATTCTCGGCTTAATTTTGATCCTAGCAGGTTTGGTGGGTAGTTTCTTGCCTGTCTTACCCGGCCCACCAATTTCATACGTTGGGCTTTTGCTGATTCATTTTCTTGGAGGGCACCCACTTTCTACCACAGTTTTAATTGCATACGCCGTTTTATCGGCAATTTTACTAATTCTCGACTACTACCTCCCCGTCTGGACTACCAAAAAATACGGCGGTAGCAAAGCCGGTCAGTGGGGCGCAACGGTCGGGGTATTGATTGGTCTTTTCGCCGGCCCCTGGGGCATCATCCTCGGTCCACTCATTGGCGCTTATGTCGGTGAACTCATCATTGGCCGCAACAACCAAGAAGCTTGGCAGTCTGCAAAAGGGGCCTTTTTAGGCTTTTTACTCGGCACCGGTCTCAAAATCATGTTGGTTGGTGCCATGTTATGGAGTGCGGTTGGGGCTTTCTCATTCTAGATCCAAACAACCTTTCTTTCTATAAATTAATAAGGAATTTACATCCTCCCCTATTTTTAATCGGAATATGGGTTGTACCTTTGCGGCGAGATAAACCGCTTTAAATTAGCGCCAAAAATGGCGAAATGAGAAGATTTTTAGGTCATGTAAATTTGATACAATAATATGAGAATGCGATACTTTTTATACTTAGTCATATTCTTTCTAAGTTGGTTGCCCACCCTCGCACAAACCCCCACTGCCTCCATCAATAGTTTGCCAGCGGCTAACAACGGCACGATCACTATTTGCCAAGGGCAAACCATCAGTTTTGCGAGTAGTTCCACCGGAACAGCTGCGGGGGCCACTTATACGTGGAATTTTGGAAATGGTTTGCCGAATGCCGCGAGTAATCCAGGGCCGCATGCAGTGGTGTACAACACGGCAATTGCCGGACAGTCAGTTTCGCTTACGGTGGTGAACCCTAATGGGCAGCAATCTACGGCGGTAGTGAACGTAGTGGTGCAGGCTATGCCTGGCTCACAAATTACGCTGGCGAGTTCGGGTAACGGATTTGGGACGCAGCTGATCAACGGGCAAACCGTATTTAAAAAATGTACAGCAGCTGGTGCAACAACCACAACCTTTAATTTCAATACGCCTACTTATCCGAACGTGAGCCAAAGTTTCAATTGGGGCGACGGCAGTGGTAACCAAACGCAAACGGCAATTGTTGGGGGGCAGCTTTCGCATACTTTTCCGCTAGGTGGATTTATTGTAACGCATACCCTTACTTCTAGCAATGGCTGCCAAACGAGTACGCAATATTTGGTCTTTAATGGTGCCGCTCCTGTTTTGAGTGTATCGGGGTCAGGCCAGAATACTTGTTTGCCTTTTCCCTATGAAATTGACGTATTGTCTAATAACATTCCAGGAACCAATTACACGGTTTCCTTCACCGACAACTCGCCAGTTGTGACTTTCAGTACGGTAAATGACACCACAATTTCACATGTATTCAATACCAGTTCTTGTGGGCAATCTTACCCTGTAGGGCCGTTATTAATCGAGAATGCATATAGCGCCACTATCATAGCGCAAAATGTATGTGGCGCAACCTTTGCGACCGTAGGGCCCATCATTATCTCTGCACCTTCGGACGCCGCATTTACTTATAGCCCAGCTTCGCCAATTTGCCAGAACGAACCTGTATCTTTTAGCAATACGAGCCAAAGTGGCCAAATGGTAGACGGCAGTACCTGTAGCGGTAATTACGGTCATTTTTGGAAACTACAGGAAACAGCAGGATACGCCGTAACTTACGGTAACTTGGGGTCATCAAACGGTTTTGTAGGTGGGAGCTATGACTTCGCATCTTGGACCAACGGTTCTGATAGTTTGGTACTCGAATTCAGCGTGCCCGGAACCTACCATATGTGGCTCTACACAGGCAACGGTTGCGGCATGGATTCAACGATGCAAATTTTGGTGATTAACCCGACAGGTAGTGTACTAGCTACCCCACTGAGCCAAGATATTTGTTCGGGAACTCCATTTCTACCAATTTTATTGACCTCAACAGTTCCAGGTTATACCGTGACTTGGGAGCTCGAAAGCGCTGTTGACGTACAAGGTTTTAACCTCACGAGTGGATCAGGAATCAATACCACAACCATTGCGCCACTGGTCTTAACGAACTCCAGTAACAACACCGGGACAGTAACGCTCACTGCAAGCGTTGGTTGTACGAGTGTGGCGCCTGTCGAAATTGAGATCAATGTATTGCCAACGGCCAATGTGCAGGTGAATCCTACCCAACAAAGCATTTGCAGTGGTGACCAAACCGCCATTAACATTACCAGTAATTTGCCAAATATTTCTTTTGCTTGGTTGGTGCAAGCGCCCAATACCATAAGTGGTGAAACCCCGGGCTCAGGTTCAAACATTACGCAAACGCTCTCCAACAATGGCAATTCTTTGGATACGGCTACTTAT
The DNA here is from genome assembly GCA_027490665.1 of Cryomorphaceae bacterium. GTDB lineage: Bacteria > Bacteroidota > Bacteroidia > Flavobacteriales_D > Crocinitomicaceae > UBA952. The sequence continues at coordinate 10,830 of JAIXXP010000090.1, forward strand.
CTGGTCAGTGCAGTTGGATACCAATGCCCTGGGCTACCTCAGACCGTAACAGTCATTGTTACGCCAGTTATTTCGGCAATTGGTTTAGCTGATACCGCTTTCTGTCCAGGAATCTCAGTAGACTTCACAGATTACCAAACCATACCTGCTGGCGCTCAACTTCAATGGACCAACTCCAATACGCTCATCGGATTGGCCACTTCGGGCAATGGTCAAATACCCGTATTTACAAGTACCGACAACAATGGACAAAATACATCTAGCACCATAACCGTTGCCGCTACTCTAAATGGCTGTACCAACAACATTGATACCTTTATAGTGCAGGTCAATACCAACCCAAGCTTTACTGAGTATACCTTCCCGAGCAGCGGTTTGGATTGTCAGTTCAACCCGATTCTGATTGGCGTCAATAATACGCCACCAAGTACCATTTTTTGGACCGGACCCGGTATACTTGGGCCCAATAATATTGCCGCAATTGAAGTCAATGTAGATGGCAGCTATTTTTTCACCATTACAGACAACAACACTGGGTGTAGCAGTTCAGATTCTATCTTTTTGGAAGCACCTGACCTCATCAATATCAGTGCGGTCAACGTCAATAATATATCTTGTTTCGGCGGATCAGATGGTTCTATACAAGTTATAGCTAGTTCTCAGTCAGCGATTAGTTATGCCTGGACACCATTTGCTTCAATCACTAGTAGCGCCCAGAATTTAGCTATCGGAACATACAATATTACCCTAACCAATGAAGATGGCTGCCAGGTCGATACCTTCGCTACTTTACAGCAACCTACGCCACTGGTTATTAACTTTGTTGGATCACAAATATCAGAATGTGGCGAAGCCAATGGCTTTATTAGTGTTCAGGGCGCTGGCGGTTTCGGTAATTTACAATACAACTGGAGCAACGGACAAAATGGAGCTTATTTAGACGGCATCGATGCCGGAACATTTATCTTAACGCTCTCCGATGCCAATCAATGTAATTTAACGGATACGTTTTCCATTGAATGCTTGCCACTTATTGAAGTGGTGGCGCCACAGTTTTTATCGCCAAACGGAGATGGGCTCAATGACACTTGGCTCTTGCAAAACACAGCACAATACCCAGAGTTAGAGGTAAAAATATTTAACCGTTGGGGGAATTTAGTATATGAAGCTCAGCCCTATCTCAACAATTGGGATGGTTGGTCTGAAAAAGGCAACCCAGATGGGCCTTTGCCAGCAGCTACCTACTTCTACTACATTGATACACACAAAAAATCACAAGAACCGCTTAAAGGTTATATCGAAATTCAACCCTAAACGATGAAAAAAGTACTCGTCCTCCTCTTTTGTGTGGTTTCTTTTGTTGGCATAGCCCAACAAACCGCTCAATCTTCGCTTTATTTTTTCAATCCGCTGCACTTCAATCCTGCTTATGCAGGCAGCAGGGGCTCACTCAATGCAACACTCGTGCACCGGGCTCAGTGGTTGGGCTGGGAAGGCGCGCCACGTTCTCAATTCTTATCAGTTCATGCACCAATTTACCGCAAAAACTTTGGGCTGGGGCTAACTGTCAATAATGACAAAATTGGTTCGAGGTCTAATGTTGCAGCCCTTTTCAATGCGGCATATCATCTCAAATTTAAGAACAACAGTTGGCGCCTCTCTTTTGGGATGTCTGGCGGTTGGCTCAACAACCAAGCCGATTTTTCTACGCTTTTGGCAACCGACCTCAACGATCCAAATATGCTCCAAGGCTACAGCCTCAGCAAGCCTAATTTAGGAGCTGGGCTTTATGCCTATCACAAAAAAGGATATGTTGGCTTGAGTATTCCGCACCTCATCGAACGCAACCTCGATACCGTCAGCAATTCTTACTTGCAACGCCATGTTTATCTCACTGCCGGAATGGTATTCCCTTACAACTCAGTAATTGATATCAAACCAAGTATCTTATTGAAGTATACCGCCAACGCACCACTCAGCCTAGACTTAAACTTTTCGGCATTTTTGTACAAACAATTTTGGATTGGGGTGCTTTATCGCTACCACGAAGGCGTTGGCTTCAATTGTGCCTATGCACCAACTGATCGTTGGTCTTTAGGGTATGCCTATGAGCTGCCAGTTAATCAACTTATTTACCGCAATTGGGGCAGCCATGAAATTTGCCTCACTTTTGATTTGCGTTCCAAACTCAATGCTTTTATTAGTCCAAGATATTTTTAAGATGCGCATTACAACATTCATCCTCTTTGCTTTCATAACGACTGCTTTCCATGCACAATCGTATAAGCAAACATATGCCGAAAAACTCTCGAAATCTTATAATTTCATAGAGTCTTATCCAATTTGGCTTGAATTGGCACAAGAATCGACTTCGCTTGACACCCATGTGGTGCGTTCGCTCATCACCGCTGCTTTTGAATCTGAACAATACCAAGCAGCATTGGATTGGTCTGTAAAATTGACTGCACAAAGTAAAGATGCTAATGCCAAAGATTTTAGTACGCAAATACAGCTTTTGCAACTAACCAAGCAAAGCTCAAAATTGGAAACGACCATCGCAGAAGGCCTCAAACGTTTCCCTGATAACAAAGACATACAAAACTGGCAACAAAATCTAAGTCTTGTTCAAGCAAGTTATCAAATTCCTTCTGACTACACTATTCAATTATTTAGAAGTTCTGAAACCGGAGAAGTTTTTGCTGCCTCTGATTATCCGGAAGGTGTTTTGTATGTGTCAACGCAATATAATTCAGGGTTTGTCAACCGAATTTACGGCAAAACAGGTCAGTACTTTACAGATATCATCTTTGCAAAAAACGGCAGCAAGAAAGATCAAATCTGGAATGGTATCAAAAGAACCAACCCACACGACGGCCCGGTAAGCTTCTCTAAAACCAACCGCTATGCCTACATGACGAGCAATCACGAAAGCATCGACCTCGAAAACGAAGTCAAAATCAATCGACTCAAGCTTGTCATTTACGAAAACAGCCTTGGAGAATGGTCGGCAACCGATTTATTCAAATGGAATAACTCGGATTACTCCGTTGCGCATGGCGTTGTAGACGACTCCCTTCACCTCTACTTCTCTTCTGATATGCCAGGTGGGTTTGGCGGTGCCGATCTTTATCGTTGCACTTGGAACGGCTCGAGCTACGAAGCTCCGGTAAATCTAGGTCCAATTGTCAATACCTCTGGAGACGAAAACTTTCCTTTTGTTTCGCAAGATGGCTTTCTGTATTTTTCTTCAACCGGTTGGCCTGGAATGGGCGGTCTGGATGTTTTCCGTTCCGATTTTATACAGAAACAACCAAAAAATATGGGCGTTCCGGTCAACTCAAATGCCGATGACTTCGCTTTCTCCGTCAATGACCTCAGCGGCAAGGGCTATTTGTCATCAAACCGCAATAACTGGAAGGATGAAGTATTTAGCGTACAATTCAAAGGACAAAAGCGCTACGTGGAGTTGGTCTTGCAAGACTGCTTGAAAAAGGCCCTTCCGAATGCGTCTATTTCAATTTATAATTCAGATGGCAATTACTATAAAAAACTAACCACTGACGATTTCGGTAAGGATAATTTCATTGGCGTTATAGGCCAAGATTACATTGCAACTTACATGAATGCGCAAACAGGTTTCAAAGATAGCATCCGCTTTACCAACCAACTCGATCCGTATCAAACCATTGTGCTCAAGGCCACTCCAAAAAATCAGACACGTATCTTGAATTTGATTTCCTATAAAGGAGAACCTCTCGACGGTGCGCTTGTAAAGTTATTTTCGGATGAAAAATTGGTGAGTAAAATTGTCACTAAAAAAGAAGGGACAATTGACATTACACAATTAAAAGTAGACTCACTTACGATCACTGCAATTAACCACAAAGATCAATACATCTCTATCAAAGACCGCTTGTCTTGTGAAGAAAAGGACATCATCCAATTACAAATGAAGCCAAATAGCTCGGCAACTTTCATCAACCTAGACCTCATCCTCTACGATTTTGACAAATGGGATCTGCGCCCAGAAAGCATCAAAGAACTAGACAAAGTAATTGCCTACATGAAAACCAACGACCTCAAATTAGAGCTTTCTTCACACACAGACTCCAGAGGTATCGATTCATACAACGAATGGCTATCGCAGCAGCGCTCGAATAGTTGTGTGAACTACATCATCAGTAAAGGAATTAGTGCAGAGCGCATCATTGCCAAAGGCTACGGTGAATACAAATTGAAAAACCGCTGTGCCAATGACATCAATTGCACAGACGAAGAACACCAGCAAAACCGTAGAACAGAACTGAAGATCATCCAGTAGTTAAAGTTTCACTATTTTTGCAGTACCAATGCTACGTTTCTTACTGATTTTCTTGTGTTTAGCCAATTTTACTCTAGCGCAAAGTGTCTTTGATATTGCGCGGACAGGAAGCGCCAAGCAAATGGAAAAATACCTCAGTAAACATCCAACCCATCTCAACCTCACCTCAGAACACGGCGCCACACCTTTACTGCTGGCTACTTATCGCGGCAACCATGAGGTAGCCCAAGTTTTACTCGAGGCCGGTGCAGATCCCAATCAATGTTTCAAAGAAGGAGCTCCTATTTATGGCGTCATTTTTAAAGGTGATGCCAAAATGCTCGACTTACTGATCAATAAAGGAGCCAATGTCAATCAGGTTTGCCAGTTTGAAGAATTAGGTTACCCCCTTCATTTAGCCATTAACCTCCTTCGTTTTGAACAAATCAAGCAACTCTTAGCCGCCGGAGCTCGTCTAGACGTGCGTGATGCACAAGGCAGAACAATTGACGACCTATTGCGCTTGCATCAAAACCCTGAATTGAATGCCTTATTCACGAATCATAATTAACCAAATAAAATGAAAAAAACGCTACTCATATTAGGTTTCCTTCTCTATTTCATGCTACCTACGGCCGTTGCACAATCCTACACCACAGGGGTCGTTAATTTAAGCTCCACAGCAGGCCTTGCCATGACTGCCAAAATTGACATCACATCCCAGGTAACATTAACACTCACAGGCCCTGCCGGCCGCTGGTTTGCGCTTGGCTTCAATGCGAGCTCCATGACGAACGGCACCGATGTAGTGGGTGTACATAGCGCCACTACACTCAGCGCTTTTGATTGCAAACTCACTGGTTTTTCTGCACCAGTTACCGACGCCCAACAAAACTGGACCATCACTTCAGATGTCGTTAGTGCAGGAACCCGTACCATTATTGCAACGCGCGCACTCAATACCGGCGATGCCAATGACTACGTTTTTTCAGCTACGCCAACAGCGATTAGTCTTATTTGGTCGCGTTCTGCTTCAGCATCTTTTACCTATAGCAACCACGGCGGTAGCAATCGCGGTGTTACGGCTGCAAGTTTTACATTTGTGCCACCGCCTGCACCACCAGCTGCACCAACCGGCGCCGCTAATCAAAGTTTTTGCGCAGGTGCTACTTTAGCACAATTGAGTGCAACTGGTACAGCCATTCAATGGTACGCCACACCAACTGGCGGCACAGCCTTGCCAAGTACAACTGTTTTGGTAACCGGAACAAGCTATTATGCTACTCAAACCGTAAACGGACTAGAATCTACAAATCGTTTGGCCGTAACCGTTACGCTCAATACAGCTCCTGCTGCGCCAAGTGCAATTAATGGAACGCTCCATTTTTGCTATAGTGGCGGTGTGCAACAATTCAGCACGGCTAGTGTGCCAAATGCAAGTTCTTACGTCTGGACTACGCCGCAAGGTGCCACAGGCTCCAGTACCGGGACCAACATCAGTTTGCTTTTTTCTCCAAGTTTTCAGTCCGGTACGCTTACGGTTCTTGCGCAAAACAGCTGTGGGCAAAGTACTCCAGTGAGTGTAGTCATCAATCAACACTTGCAAACAAGTTCAACTTTAAATGTCACAACTTGTGAGCCCTACTCATTTAACGGACAAAACTACGCCCAAAGTGGCTCTTACGTGTATCAAGGAACAACAGTTTGGGGTTGTGACTCAACAGTAACTTTAAACCTCACCATATCACCAACGATTACCACGAATTTAGAGGCTGCCGCTTGCGGATCTTATCCATGGAACGGACAAACTTATTGGACGAGCGGCATTTATACAGATTCCTTACAAACCGTTGCTGGTTGTGATTCAATTGTTACACTCAACCTTAATGTGTATCCAATCGCTGCAATTGTCATTGATAGCACCGTGCTTGATACCTTCACTTGGAATGGAACTACCTATAACACCTCAGGGCAGTACACGCAATTCTTCACGTCTATCCACGGTTGCGACAGTAGCGTTACCATCAATTTAACGATTGAAGATAGCGGACTCGAGAACCAACAGTTCAGCACCCTTAAAGTGGGGCCGAATCCGATCATGAGTGGGCAGACCCTTCAAATTATTGGCCTCCAAACAAAATTGCCTTTTGAGATTTACAATCAAGAAGGAAAGCTCGTACAAAGCGGGCAAACCAACGGTCAACTATTTTTAAGTAAGGAATTGATTTCAGGGACTTACTATTTAAAAATCAACAAGCAGAGCTTACCGCTGATCCTTAATAAATAGCGTCATTGCGGTTTCTGATAACTCTTGTGCATGTAACACACATGCGGGAAACTCAGTGCAGATAAAAAGATAAACACCCGACCCCAATTGGGTTCTTGTGTCAAATACAAATAGGCTCCGAACAACACAAGCGCTCCTAAAGTAAATGGTAAGGCTTGTAGCCACATGTTTTGGTGGCTCAAATTCATTTTTTGTCTGAGGTGCTGCCAACCATGCAAGCTATGTTGGAACACGAAATAACAGGCAAATGCAGGAAGCAATGGTAGCCACGCTCCTAGAATAAGAACAATCAGTGTTTCCATTATTCTTGAAGAAAACCTTGTGTTGAATAGCCACAACAACCCTAAAACAAATAACAACCAAGTTGTATTTTGACCAATATCAAAAGAAAAATAGAGTTGATTTGGAATTTCAATGCCCATTTCGCTCAGGATTTGAGTAGTTTCTACTCCATGACTTCCTAAAATAAGCAGAAGAACAAAAATTCCCCATAAGAAACTTCTGACTCCGCTACGCAACTTCCAAATTTCAAAATCAGCTTGACCAAAGTGCCAAGCTGTGTAAGCTAAAAATATAAATAGGGCAAGATAGGGCAAGAAGTACCAAACAACTAGCAACAACAAACCTAGGCCGAGATAAACACCGATAAAACGCCATGGAATACGGTGCCGATTTGATACAGAATACAAGTGATCAAGTGCACCATGCGGTAAACCAATCGAGAGTAAACCAAATATCATGATAATGTTACTGAGTATTCCAAGCTGAAAATATTGAAATCCTAAAAGGATGCAAGACATGTAAAATGCTACACTGCGCTTTTCTAAAAAATGGTGGAATTTACCCTTGGCATCTAGAATGGCTGCATTTAAAAACAAAAGAATGGGTAGCGTAGACATGAGCCTAAGTTCTTGTAACAGCGTCGATTTCTCATCCAAGAAATTCAGGACCTTAGCCGCAGCATTATGCTGAAAAAGCTTGGTAAAAATCTGCTTTCCTCTTTCAGGATTTTGTGCGATGATTTTTAAAAGCAAGCGGTCGTAATAAGCAAAGCGCTGTGGGCTTTTGCGCCGCTTCACTTTGGCCTCATTTAAGATTAAAGACTTCACGATTTGTTGCGCATCTGTAAGACTTCTAACAAAAGAATAGCCCGTACTCGGCTTCAACTGCCCCCCTCCAGCACCTGTTCGGAACCAATTTTTCGGTAGCTCTTCATTTTGAAGCACCCCACTACACATCGGAATACACCCCTGTTCTTTTTCTAAAATCTCAAATTGAGTGTTGCGCTCTTCTAAAAACTTTTCTATGACGTGGGTCGCCTCTTTTTCTGAAATGAGAACTTCACCAAAGCGCGTGGGTTCTATCAACGCTTGCTGCGCGTTAAAAGGCAAGACATACAAAAATTGGGTGTGCCCATTTTGAGGGATAGAAAAATCCATCATCGTAAAAACCTCTGGGTCAAAAATTGGCGCTTTGGTCTGGACCAACCAACCGTAAAAACTTTGACTGATCTGCACCTCATTTCGAGCGTCCAACTCAAATTGAGGAGGTCTGGAGTCAAATACAAAATGTGCCAAGCCACTTGGAGAACCTTCAAGTACTTCTTTTCTAACAGAAACTTGATGCTGCGCTAACAAAGCAGAGGTATGGGCGTAAAGTGCTTCGGCCCTGAGGTAATAATAGCGTTTACCTGCCAAGAATTGCGGGGCTTCTTCATTGCATTTGACCTTAGACCAGCTGTAGCTCACAAGTTGATCTAAACCCGCGTCTTGCAAAATGTTTGGCTCTAACCAAAAACAAAAGGTGCGGTCATTGCCTTTTTTCTGTTCAGGTTCATACACAAGAATTCGCTTTTGCGAGAGAAGACCAGCGCGTTCGAGCTCCAACAAAATTAAGGAGTTGGCGCAGCCCATGCCAATGAAGGCATAATCATAAAGCGGTTCTTGAAGAGACAATTAGTAGGTTTAGGTTCCTACTATAACCAATTGATTGTCAAAATGTTTAATTATCTACTATTCAGCATCAATACTAATTAGTACACTGCACATACCTTGCATTCCGAAAGCGTTTTTTGTTTAGAATGCGTGTCGTGCCTTTGATGACTAACTTGATATAGATAATACCTGTTGGAATGGTCCCAAAAAAACCCATTCCCGAACTAAATTCCCAACTGAGTGATGATGAAACGATACCTACATTTATCGCACCAAGAACGATACCTACAAAGCGCATACACCGCCCGCCAAAAGCATAACCTGATCTGGTCATTAACTCAAGGTTTTTACCAACTTCAAACCCTATGACAGCCTGAACAGCTGCAGTATCTACCTTGTAAATGTTGTCAGATACCCCATTGCCAAAATACAGTTGGCCATCAGAAAGAAAATACAGTTTTTCTGGGTGTAGTACACAACCGTTCTTAAGAACGATTTGTGGCTGAAGCGCTGAATAATTTGAAGTTATAGGCTGTTCTTTCTGTTTATTGTCAGGTTGGGTATTTTGCTGCTTGGAGGGTGAAGGAGGAACCTGAACAACCTCTGTTTTTATTTCTTGTAAAACTTCTTTTTGGGGTGCTTTCTTTGAAAAGCGCAGTTCGGGTGCATTCAAATAATAATAGTAAAACCGGTCAAGCTTTTCATTTTTGGAGGTCCTGCTCGCTGTTTGACCGCCAGGGCCATAAAAGCGATCGGCAAAAACATATCTTGTGCCAAGATAGAAACCTGGAATTTGAAGATCTGTCAAAGCAACCTTTACAACTTGCTGACTAATTGCCTCGCGGAAAAACAAGGTGTCATCGGAATTGAAATAAAACTTCATCACTTGGATCAAGGAATCCGTTTGTTTGGTCTTGAGGTATTGCCACTCTGATTCAGGTGGGTAATGAATCGGATCAAGCTGTTGAGTAAAGCACAGGTTGGCACTCAATAAGGCAATAAAAAGAAAAATATGTGATTTCATGTTGGTCATTTAGACCAAAAATACAGCGGCAAACGCAACTAGCCGAACTTGATTTTACAACTCCAAATATCTAATTTGCGAAAATCGCAACTAGATGGAATAGCCTATCCCTTCTTCACAATCTTTTGAATTTCTATCTCTGTTTGCTGAAGCTTGGTTTGACAATACTCTACGAGTTCATTGGCACGCGCTACCGTACCTGCTAATTCATCAATTTTGACCTCTTTGTTTTCGAGTTTCTTGACAATTGTTTGCAATTGAGATAGCGCTTCCTCGTAACTTAATTTTTCTTCCATGCTATTTTTGAATTTTTGTAATGGTACTGTAAATAGTGAATTGATCGGTGAGTGTTTGTAGTTCTTTGCCGATATACGCACCTGAATAATGAGCTAAATCAATATGATCAATACTACACATGGTGTAACCTACTTTTAACAGTTTGAGCGGATTGAGCAATTCTATTTTATCTCGCATACCGGTCATTTCCAAACGACTAATGTCGATCAGGTTTTGCGCATTCACCAAAATTCGATCCAGGGTTCCGGGCAGTTCGATTTCGCGCAGCACCCTGAGGTGGTTCACTGAAGCCGTGCCTCCCCGATTCAAAGCGAGTTCAAGTAGGGCGCGCTCTTCAGCAAGTGTGTCGGCTGTATATAACTGAATGAGGTGTAATTTGGTCTGAAGATCGGTGCGGTATTCTGTTATGATGTTCTGAAAATAATGCGACAAGAATTTATTGGTGTTGGTAAACTGCTCGGTTGCTCTGGCCATTTGGCTGAGTGCCTGCGTTAAGATGCGGTCAAGACCCGTTTGAAGATCAGCTCTAAAAGTTCCAACTCGAACATATAAAAACTTCGCAACCGCTGTCGGCGTAATTTGACGCGAATTGGCAACGAGATCTGCAACTACCTCATCTGTTTCATGACCAATACCTGTAATTAAGGGTAAGCGCAGGCCAGCAATCAGGCTACAAATTTGATAATCATTGAAAACATTGAGGTCCATTTTACTGCCACCGCCGCGTATGAGCACAATTGCATCGGCATCGTAAGTATCGGCTTCTTTGAGTGCCGCACAAATTTCAGACACTGCTTTATCGCCTTGCACAGTTGTAGCTATCTGTTGAATAGTGAAATTGCGAAAGATATTATTAGTAGTCATTTCCGTTAGAAAATCGCGGTAACCAGAGGTATCAGGTGAGCCAATCAAAACAACGCGCTTGACAATCAGCGGAAGCTTGAGTTGCCTTTGTAAATCATACAACCCTTCTTGCTTGAGCCGCTCAATTGTTTGTTTCTTTTTGAGCTCGATTTCACCGTAAGTAAAAGCAGGGTCGAGGTCGTGGATGGTTAAGGAAAGGCCGTAGATTTCATGAAAAGTGACCGACACCCTAAACAACAAGCGATTGCCAGGTTGTAGCAATTGCTTGAATTCTTCGCCTAAATTGGTTTGCAAAGCCAAAACTTGCGTGCGCCAAACTACAGCCTTCATTTGGGCCGTATTGAAACCCTCCACGGAGTCGGCTAACTCCAAATAATAATGCCCACCCTTTATATTGAGTTTAACAAGTTCTGCTGTTACCCAATACGCATTTTCGCTGTACGTCCGGTTGATGACGCTTTTAACGCTGTCTACAAGTTGCGTAAGGGTGTAGGTTTTTTTGTTCATTGAAATTGCCGCAATTATTTAGCGAGCACAGCCTGCTGATGGATTTTCTTTTGATCGTAAATAGTATTTGAAATCACATAAGTGAGCACACCTGGCGAAGCAAATGTGATGATATACAACACAACATAATCGGTATCTACTAAAAATGCGGCACCAGCTCCTCCTAACATGAGACCAAGACCAACCCCCATTGCAACTTTTAATGGCTTTAAATTCTTTGAAGAATTATTGAAATGATGGTACTTTCCATAAGGTAAATAGAAACTTGATGTGAGGTCGGCTGTAGCTACTTTATAATTGATGTGATCGCTTTTTGACTTGAAGAAGAGTGTATCATCAGAAACAAAATGCAATATGGTGTAGCGATAAGCAGTGCCTGATTTCAAAGTAAGGGTTTTGTATTGGGCATTTGCACTAAATCCCAAAAATAAGAGGCTGAAAAGAAGGAAATGTTTCATGCTGTAAACTTAATGGAATAATCCTTAATTTAGAAGTATTGAAACCCATCAAATGAAACACTTACTACCTTTTCTATTCCTTTTTTGTCTTTCTGCTTTAGCGCAAATCCCAAGTTACGTTCCAGTTTCGGGTTTGCAATGTTACTACCCTTTTAACGGTAACGGAAACGACGCAAGTGTCCTCAATAACCACCTTACCAACAACGGGGCTGTGCTTACCACAGATCGTTTTGGCACTACCGATGCTGCTTATAACTTTAATGGCAGCAGCCAATTTCTAATCCGCAACACGCCAAGTTTTACCTTTAACCCGACTTCCACCTTTACAGTTTCCTTGTGGCACAACCGCAATACAAGTTCTGTTGTTGGCATTCCAATCATGCACGCCACCAACACAGCAGGTAACTTCATCTGGATTTTTCAAACAGGCGCAACTAGTATGCAATTTGGAACCAACAAACAGCAAGCATCCTGGATTTGGGCGCAAAGCACCAGCACCACCAACGTTTGGACGCACATTGTACTAGTGTACAATGCTGGCGCCATGACCCTTTACAAAGACAATGTTGCAGTTGCTACTGGTACTTTTAACCATACAGGCGTAACAAGTGCAACCCTGCCACTCTACATTGGCCGCGGAATAGGCGGCAATTACTTCAATGGTAAGATCGACGACATCGGCATCTGGAACCGTTGTTTGTCTGCCTGCGAAATCAACGATCTTTTTACGGCTACCAATACACTTACCACAGTTAGTGCTGGCCCTGATTTATACGCCTGCAACGGTGGTGCGGTAACCCTTACCGGAACTGGCGCTCAAACCTATTCCTGGGCACCAAATGTAGCAAACGGCAGTACTTTTACACCGAGTATCAATCAAACTTACACACTCACAGGTTTTGATGCCAACGGTTGCTCAGCCTGGGATCAAACGAATATTTTACTTGAGAATTTCAGTATCGATGCAGGCCAAAACCTCACGCTGTGTCAAGGCGACAGCGCGGTGCTCACTGCTACCGGCTCACCGAACATTATCTGGAATAACAACGACGTCAGCAATGGCGTTCCTTTTTACCCTTTAAACAGCGGCTACATTACCGCTTTTGCAACCAGCGCCAATGGTTGTTTGGCCAGTGACTCCGTTCTAATTACTGTAAATCCTGCGCCCTCCATCAATGCCGGACAAGACTACTTTACTTGCCCCGGAGATAGCATCACTCTTTTAGCTAGCGGAGCCAACAACCTCATCTGGAATGGTTCCATTGCCAACGACACCACTTTTGTGCCGAACGCTAGCGCCACGTATGTGGTGAGCGGTGAAAGCAGCTTGGGTTGTTATGGCTCAGACACCCTTCAGGTGTTTTATGGTAATTTCCCTGACCTCAATGGTGGTCCGGATCTAAGTGTTTGCTTTGGCCAAGAGGTGACGCTCACCGGAACCGGTGGTATTTTCATGTACTGGGACTTCGCCATCGACGGAATTCCATTTATTCCACAAACTAGCGGAAGTTATGTACTCTTCGGAGCAAGCAATGAAGGTTGCCAAAGCACCGACACCGTTTTTGTCAGTGTTAATGAGGCAACGAGCAATACAATTACTGCTTCGGCAATTGACAGTTACACGCTCAACGGACAAACCTACACCGCTTCTGGCACCTATTCTCAAGTACTAACAAATACAGCTGGCTGCGATAGCTTGCTTACACTCAACCTTACCTTAGATTTCACTGGTTTAGATGAAAATGTAGGTGCTGCGCTTTCGGTTTATCCAAATCCGGCTCAAGATATAATATTTCTAAATGTTGATCCTGCTTTAATTGGATCTAATATCCTGATTTGCGACGCCTTTGGAAGAATACTACTTGAAAGCACGCTTCAAAAAGAAGAAACGCGCCTTGATCTTCGTGAATTTGCTACCGGAACTTATTTAATCAAGGTAGGTTCACAAACGAAACGAGTGGAGATTTTGAGGTAAATGATCACAATATAGAGATTTCAAACTTCCTTCCTAGACCTTTTTCGATTATTCTAATTAAGGTGTTTAGTTGAATATCGCACAGACCTCTTTCTAACCTAGAAATATAACTTTTCTTGGTTCCTATACGTAGCGCAAGCTCTTCTTGAGTTAAACTAGCTGCAATTCTTGCCTGCTTAATCAAGACCCCTATTCTAAATGCCTTGGACTCCTCTTCATAATGATTACGCTCTGGAGATCCAATTTTTCCATACTTTTCATCGAGTATTTGTTCAAATGGAACGGGCTGAAAATTAGTTGCTTTCATATTCTTTTTTTATCCTTTCAGCAATTTGTATTTCTTTTTTTGGTGTCTTTTGCGACTTCTTAATAAATGTATTTGTAACAATTATAAGCTTTTGGTTACTAAAAAAACACAAGAATCGTAGACTATATAAATGGGTAACTACTTTTATTTCAAAAATACCATTTGTTCCCTTTAAATATTTGAAATATTGAATAGGTACTACATCAATATTCCGCACTAAATCAAAAACAAAATCTATTTTTCTTTGGACTTTCAGTGGTTGAACTTGGTAAAACCGAATTGCATCCTCAGTAAAAAAAATAATCTCCCTAAACGACATACAAAGTTAACTAATTAGTTTACTAAAAACCAGCATTAGTTAAAATTGAATTGAATCTAGGGAATTGAATTCAGTAATTCCCGCAAACGACCCAAATTATCGCTTTGATGTAAGTGGATTACGCAAATTGGTATATCCAACGATATGTAACCTGACGGTGCCAACAGGCAATTGCGCCTTTACCAATACCGGTAATTTGTTGTCGTCGGCTGTGACCCAAAACACGACATCTTCTTCGTCTTTGAAATAACGACCGGTTTGCACGAGCGGTACAAACTTGTGACATTTGAACTTACCTTTGTCTGTATTGATGACTTGATCGCCTAAGTATTTGATTTTAAGCGTAAAGATTTCGTTATCCATAAAAACGGGAAAACTAAAAGTCTTGCCTTTACTGGCGTTCTTGAAGTTTAGGGTACGGGCATAATAGAAGGCAGATATCATGTCTTGGGTCCCCATCGGGATTTTAAACGTTTTGCCTTTATTTGTTTCTACACTTTCACTCTGATGATGAAATGTGTAGTCCTGACTGATTTTATAGCCACCTTCATCTACTCTTCTTTTAAAAAACCAAGGCATAATGCTGCGTTGATCTAAAAAGGTTTCATAGGTGTCTTCGACCTTAAAAACATGATCAAAGGTATTGATGGAATAGCCTTTGCCTACAGCGTGATACAGTGGCCTGCCATGTCCTTTGCGATCAGTCCATTTCAAGTAGAGCGTGACTTCACCTGCATCTATAATGCCGTAACTAAGGCGGTACCGGAGCTTTTCACCAACACTAAAGGCCTCGTTTTCTACAACTGGGAAAATTTCTTTAGAAGAGCTACACAAAAGGAGTAAGAGCACACCTAATGTAAAAAATCGGGGGTAAAAGCGCCACATAGTACTTGTTTTGTAGCGCCAAGGCAAAGTCTATGCCAAAACTAAGCCTCTACCAATAAAATGTAATTGTTCTTTTTACCCTTTCCTAACAAGGCATAACGACCATTGATGAGGTGTTCCGGAAGTAAGATGAAGTCTTCACCTACCTTTTCTTTATTGACGGAAATGGCATTGGCTTTGAGTTCGCGACGCGCCTCGCCATTTGAACTCAAAAAACCTGTTTTAGCCGAGAGAGCCTCTACGATACTCAGGCCCGCTCCAAAATCGGCAAGTGAAACAGACGCCTGTGGTACACCTTCAAATACAGCAAAGAAATCTTTTTCTGATAGCGAACGAAGGTCTTCTGCGGTAGACTTGCCAAAAAGTATATTACTTGCCGCAATTGCTGTTTGCAAGGCCGCAACGCCATGCACACGCGTGGTAATGTCTTCGGCGATGGCTTTTTGCAAGACGCGCAAATGAGGTGCAAGTGCGTGTTCAGCCTCAAGGGCTTTTATTTCTTCTTTACCGCGAAGCGTAAAAATACGGATGTAATTGGCGGCATCTGTATCAGAAGCATTGAGCCAGAACTGATAAAAGGCATATGGGCTAGTTTTCTCGGGGTCGAGCCAAACTGAACCGCTTTCGGTTTTGCCGAATTTAGTGCCGTCGGCTTTTTTGATCAATGGAGTGGTTACGGCATAAGCCTCGCCTCCTGATTTGCGTCGGATAAGCTCTGTGCCCGTCACGATGTTGCCCCATTGGTCTGAACCTCCCAATTGAAGGATGCAGTTATGGTGCTTATTGAGGTGATAAAAGTCATAACCCTGCACCAACTGGTAAGAGAACTCAGTAAAGGACATGCCAGTTTCTAGTCTTTTTTTGACTGAATCTTTGGCCATCATGTAATTGACAGAAATGTGCTTGCCAACATCGCGAATGAAATCGAGGAAGGACATGTTTTGAAACCAGTCGTAGTTGTTGACCATTTCGGCAGCGGTTTCGCCACAATTAAAATCGAGGAAAGCCTCTAGCTGTTTGCGTACACACGCTACATTATGGTTGAGGGTGTCTGCATCGAGCAGATTGCGTTCTTGACTTTTGCCAGATGGATCGCCCACCATGCCAGTAGCACCACCAACAAGCGCATAAGGTTTGTGGCCAGCGCGCTGAAAATGCACGAGTGTCATGATCTGAACCAAATGCCCAACATGCAAGGAGTCTGCGGTTGGGTCAAAACCGATATACCCAGCGGATACTTTTTTGAGGAGTGCGTCTTCGGTTCCGGGCATGATGTCGTGGATCATGCCGCGCCATTGGAGTTCTGCGATAAAGTTGCTGGGCATTTTATTTTGTTAATTCTTTGAATACTTCTTCTAATGTTTTTTGCTCGAGGCGCAAGGATAATACAAGCCAGCCTTGCTGTTGGGCAAATTGTGCCACCTCTTTGCGCAGGTCGTTGCCAGAGTTGGAGCCTAGTAACCAACCTTTTTCAAATGCTTCTATTTGTTGTACTCCTGCAATTTTACTGAGTTGCGCTTTTGTGATTTGCGCATCGAACTCGACGTAAACGGTTTGATGTTCGAGTTCTTGTTGGAGTGTTTTGGCGGTGTCGTCGGCGACAATTTGACCTTTTGAGATGATGATGACGCGGTCGCAGATGGCTTCAACCTCTTGCATAAT
>JAIXXP010000110.1 GCA_027490665.1 Cryomorphaceae bacterium
AAAGAAACGATTACATCTTCCCCGGCAAGTGTTTCAACAGGGCCATTTGTAAGTTGCGTAGAAAATACAGCGCCGTCAACAACATGATAAAGGAGTATATCTGCTAAGTTTGGCAAGGCAAGGATACCATTGATATCCGTATTTAAAGCAGTTGCCAAATCTGAAAAGGCTTGGTTGGTTGGAGCAAATACCGTGTATTCTGAGAAAGGATCCGAAAGTGCAGGCAACAATTCTGCTTTTACAACAGCACTTACAAGTGTTGAAAATCCGTTGTCAATGGCCAAATCTGCAACTGTTTCAATTGGTAAAACAACTGCATCAATGACATGCACAACACCGTTGCTTGCCGTGATATCTACAGCAATAACTTCAGCCTGATTCAAGTATACATCACCTGATGTAGTTGCTGTTAGTTTGAGGGTATTGAGTGTACTTAAAGGTTGTACAATTGCACCGTTCGTTACAGCTGAAGAAGGAACTTCTGTGCCGAGCACATGGTACAAAAGAATTTCTGATAATTCAGGGATGCTTAATAATTCAGGAATCGTAACACCAGCTGCATCAGCTAGATCTTGAAATGCATCGTTGTTTGGTGCAAAAACAGTTAGATTACTCAATGGGTTGGTCAAAGCAGGAAGTAATTCTGCTTGAATTACAGCTGCTACAAGTGTTGTAAAACCGTTGTCAATTGCAACATCAGCAACTGTCTCTGCAGGAAGAACTACATTGTTTAAAACGTGAACTACTCCATTCGCAGCAAAAAGATCTACCGCTGTTACCTGAGCATGATTTACAAATACACTCCCACTAGCTGTGGCTGTAACTTTTAGTGTATTTGTTGGGCTCAAAGGCTGGACAATTGCTCCGTTCGTAACAGCTGATGACGGAACTACAGCGCCAATAACATGATAAAGTAGAATATCTTGAAGATTAGGCAAGGCCAAAAGACCGTTGACATTGGTTCCGAGCGCGGTAGCCAAATTCGTGAATGCTTGGTCGTCTGGTGCAAATACAGTTAAAGTAGCGGAAGGGTTTTGAAGTGCACTTACCAGCCCTGCTTGCACAATTGCAGCTTCAAGTAAGGTGTGATTCGGACTTGTTGCAATGACGTTGTCAAATACATTGGTTTGCGCAGAAGCTGCGCTGCTCCAAAACATACTAGATGCTAAAATGGAGAGAGCTAAAAGTTTAAGTTTTTTCATTTTGTTTAATTTAATATTCAAAATGTTAAACAAAAGTAAATCGGTTAAGTTTTTGGATTTTTCATTAAAAAACAAATGGTTGAGTATTAATCTTATTGATATGTTGCGACAAACGATAGCAAAGAACCTTTCCAACTTCAATATGTTACTAAAGAAAACCTTCAAATGAAATACCTTTTAAGCACTATACTTTTCCTTCCTTTCGCTTTGTTTTCTCAGCAAACAGTCCACCTTACTTTGCATAATGGAAGTCTGAAATCCATTCCTTTAGAGATTCCTGGTGTTATGAATCCTAATCTGAACCCACTTTCTAATAGCGGTGTTGGACTGGCCTACGGTCAGGAGGTTTTTTACTTCATCAATGGCGACAAACGCAAGAAAGCGCTATTATTTGTTGTTGGAGATCAATTTAAGGAAGGTGAGGTTTTGGAAATCAATCAATTAATCGACATCAAGAATAAAGCACTCAAGAACCTATAGTTTTTGTAATTTTCGTGGATGAAGTATAGCTTAACTTTCCTTTTTCATTTCTTTATCCTTGGGTTGTTTCTTGCCCAACCTGAACTTCACAAAGCCATCTCCTACAACATTCGCTACGATGGTCATTCAGATTTAGCGCCAGATTGGTCAGAAAGAAAAACACCTATTTTGGCCCAACTTCAAAATGAACGCCCCACCATCATTGGTTTTCAAGAAGTATTGGCAAATCAGTTAAATGACTTGCAACAAGAGCTTCCTTCTTATAGACATGTTGGTGTGGGACGCGATGACGGAAAAGAAGCGGGAGAATTCGCCCCTATTTTTTTCGATACCACACGTTATCTATTGCTACAAAGTGGTACTTATTGGCTCTCACCTACTCCAGATATGCCATCAAAAGGCTGGGATGCCGCGCTCAATAGGATTTGTACTTATGCGCTTTTGCAAAGCAAGTACGACGGTAAAAAACTTTGGGTTGCGAACACGCATTTCGATCACATTGGTGAAGATGCGCGCCTGCATTCAGCGCAACTGCTCTTAGAAAGGTTTGCGGAGTTTACCAAAATTGTCAATGCACCCATGTTGCTATTAGGAGATTTCAATGTGGAGACGGATAGCCCTGTTTATCTATTACTCAAAGCGACTTTCCAGGATATGTCTTGTTCAAAAAGACACCGAGAACTCTGTTCTGCCCCAACATTTAATGCGTTTACTTTAAGTGAAACCGACGATAAAACAATTGATTATTTTTTTGGGAGCTCTGAAATCATTCCAATGAAATATAGGGTATTGCAAACACCTTTTGACCGCTCCTATCCATCGGATCATTTTCCAATTGTACTGACCTTTATTTCGTTATAAATATTTTCTATTTATATATAAACACTATCGATGCTGTCGATTGATTAACTGTGGTATTTTTGGATTCTACATTAATCAAAGCACTATGAAAAAGGTTTATTTACTCGTGAGCTTTGGCTTGGCCCTAAACCTCGCCGCTCAAAAAGGAAAGAAAAACGCTCCACCTCCACCTCCACCGGCTCAATGTCCTGTGATGCATGGTGCAGCCACTCCTCCCCCTGCAGGTTCGGCACACACAAATCCTGTTCTGAACCCCAATGGCAATACCAACCGAGATTGGTGGCCAAACCAGTTAGACCTGACCGTATTGCGTCAGCACTCTTCGCTTTCTGATCCTATGGGACCAGGTTTTGATTACGAAAAAGCATTTTCAACACTAGATTATTTTGCTTTAAAAGCGGATATCAAAAAAGTATTAACGGAGTCGCAAGACTGGTGGCCAGCAGATTTTGGCAATTACGGCCCGCTCTTTATCCGTTTGGCTTGGCATAGCGCAGGCACCTACCGCACAGGTGATGGCCGTGGTGGCTCATCAGCTGGGCAGCAACGTTTTGCGCCGCTCAACAGCTGGCCAGATAACGGCAACCTCGACAAAGCACGTCGTTTGCTGTGGCCAGTGAAACAAAAGTATGGCAACAAAATCTCTTGGGCCGACCTCATGGTATTGGCAGGCAATGTGGCATTAGAGGAAATGGGGTTCAAAACCTACGGATTTTCTGCTGGCCGCGCCGATGTTTGGGAGCCAGAACAAGATATGTATTGGGGCAAAGAAACAAAGTTCTTAGATGACCAACGCTATAGCGAAGGGCGCTTGCTCGAAAATCCGCTTGCAGCTGTTCAGATGGGCCTTATTTACGTGAACCCAGAAGGACCAAATGGCAATCCTGATCCGTTGGCTTCTGCAAAAGACATCCGTGAAACTTTCGGCCGCATGGGCATGAACGACGAAGAAACGGTAGCCCTTATTGCAGGTGGCCATACTTTTGGTAAAACACACGGCGCTGGCCCGGCTTCTCATGTAGGCAAAGAGCCTGAGGGAGCTGCAATTGAAGAGCAAGGTTTCGGCTGGACCTCCACCTACAAAAGTGGAAAAGGAAAAGATGCGATTACTTCTGGCTTAGAAGTTACCTGGACTACCCAGCCTGCACGTTGGACGCATTCTTATTTTCAAATTCTATTTGGCTATGAGTGGGAGCTTACTACGAGCCCTGCCGGTGCCAAGCAATGGGTGGCCAAAACTGAAGATAAAATCATCCCTGATGCGTTTGACCCGAACGTGAAGCACAAACCAACAATGCTCACCACAGACCTCGCGCTGCGCTTTGACCCTATCTATGGGCCAATCTCTAAAAAATTCATGGAAGATCCAAAGGCGTTCGAGGAAGCTTTCGCTAAAGCATGGTTCAAACTCACCCACCGCGATATGGGGCCTGCAACGCGCTATATTGGCCCTGAAGCTCCCAAAGAGGCACTCATTTGGCAAGACCCTATTCCTGCACTCAACCATGCAATCATTGACGCTACGGACATCGCAAACTTAAAAGCACAAATCCTGAAATCAGGCCTCACCACAAGTGAGCTTGTCGAAACCGCTTGGGCTTCTGCCTCTAGTTACCGCGACTCCGACCGCCGTGGTGGCGCAAATGGCGCGCGCATCGCACTCGAGCCTCAGCGTTCTTGGGCAGTTAACAATCCTGCACAACTCACAAAAGTATTGGCTGTATATGCGCAAATCCAAAAGGACTTCAATGCAAAAGGTGGCGCTAAAAAAGTATCTATGGCCGATTTAATCGTACTAGGTGGTGCTGCGGCCCTCGAGCAAGCGGCAAAAAGTGCTGGTGTGGCCGTAAATGTACCGTTTACGCCAGGTCGTATGGATGCTACGCAGGCTCAAACTGATGTCAACTCTTTTGCCGTGCTCGAGCCAATGGCCGATGCATTCAGAAACTATAAAAAGACGCAATATACTTTCACTACAGAAGAACTCATGGTAGACAAAGCGCAATTGCTTGGCCTTACCGCTCCTGAAATGACCGTTTTGATTGGTGGTATGCGCGTTTTAGGCACCAACTTCGACGATTCCAATAAAGGTGTGTTTACTAAGAATGTCGGAACTCTTAGCAATGACTTTTTTGTCAATTTACTAGATATGAACATCGTTTGGAAACCAACTGATGCGAATCAAGAAATTTTTGAAGGTCGCGACCGCAAAACTGGAGCTGTTGTTTATACGGCAACACGTGCAGACCTCATTTATGGTTCGAACTCAGAATTGCGTGCCATTGCCGAAGTGTATGGCAGTGCCGATTCAAAAGAAAAGTTTGTCAAGGATTTTATTGCCGCTTGGGATAAAGTCATGATGGCTGACCGTTTTGAATTGAAGTAATTATGCGCTGCTAATGCAGTAATTTCAAGCCAAGTGCTATTCCTACCAAGGAGCAAAATGCCGCTACAGCACTTAAGGCATTGGGAAGTTCAAAACTAAAAGCCGTACGTAGCATCGGTATGGCTAGTACAGCAACTAATGCACATAAACTTAAAATCAGGATGGATTTTGTAATCCATCCTGATTCTTTTAATACCTGCCAACTCGATTTCGTTCGAGATAGCGTGTGTAAAATCAGGATCAAATTGGCACAAACCAACAGAGAAAAACTCAGCGTGCGTTGCTGGGCTTCGTTTTGTTGCTGTTGCAAACCGATAAGATACGTCATGAAAACGCCAATAAAGATCACAAATCCATAACTTATGCTTTTAAGAATGCTTTTTTTATCGATGAGTTTGGTTTGAATCACTTCTGGCGGCTTGTTCATCAAATCAATTTCTTTAGGAGCATTTTCAAATGCCAAAGCACAAGCCGGATCAATAATCAGTTCCAAAAAGGCAATATGAAAAGGCAATAAAAAAATCGGCATATTGCTAAACAAAGCTGGTACAATACACAAGCCAATTATAGGTATGTGAATGGCGACAATATACTTTAAGGCATTCTGTATTTTGTTCAGTAGGTGTCGGCCCATTTCAATCGCTTGTACAATTTCTGTAAATTGATCCTTGAGCAACACCAAAGATGCGGCTTCTCTAGCCACATCAGCCCCTTTTTTACCCATGGCAATTCCTACATCTGCCGCCTGAAGCGCAGGTGCATCATTGATGCCATCACCAATCATGGCAACCACGGCCCCCTTTTCTTGTAACAAACGCACGACTGCTAATTTTTGAGCAGGAAGGATCCGGGCAAAAATAGTGGTGCGCATGACGTTTTGATAACTCAGTGTTTTCCCGGATTTTTCGAATTCCTGTCCATTGAGCAGCTCATGTGGTTTGAGAAACCCGGCCTTTAGCGCAATTGAGTTGGCGGTGAGTGGGTAGTCGCCGGTCATCATCATGAGGCGAACCCCCGCTTTATGGAGTTTTTGAACAGTGGCTTTAACGCCGGGTCTTATTGGGTCCTCAAAACCTAGAAATCCGACTAATTCAAATTCAAAATCATCGATGGATTCAGGTATCTGCTGAGAATGGTATTTCGCTCTTGCAAAACCTAGCAGTCTTTGACCAGTGCTTGCCAATTGATTGAGTTCATCTAAAATTGTTTGGTGTGTGGTTATCTCGATTTTACAGTGTTTCAAAATAGTTTCGGGCGCTCCTTTGCTGAACACGTTATAGGAAGCTCCACTTATAGAATACAGATGCGTCATTGCAAAACAAGAACTGCTCATCGGATAAGTGTGTACAAGTTCAAATCTTTTAAGTTTTCCTCGCGGATACTTTTTTCGAATGGCATCTTCCATAGCGTCGTGGCTAAAAAGCGGCGTGGCTAAGCTTGCTGTTTGTGCTAAATTTTTTACCGCTGAATCAGTTCTTGTAATTGTCCATAAGCCTTTTATAAACTGACATGCTAAAGCGCTTTCTACAGTCATTTTATTCTGTGTGAGTGTGCCCGTTTTGTCGGTGCAAAGAACAGATGTGGAACCAAGTGCCTCAAGTACAGAAATCCGAGACGTTAGCACATTTTTTTGAGCGAGGCGCCAAGCTGCTAAGCTGAAAAAAAGCGTCAGAACCATCGGAAATTCTTCAGGCAATATAGCCATAGCTGTAGAGAGCCCATTGAGAATAGCTTGAAGCAAGGTGCCTCTTGTGAGCGCAAAAATAACCGTGATGAGTAGTGCAATGCATATCGCAAGTATGAAAGAACTACGAATAAACCTTTTTAAAGATTTTTGCAAGGGGCTGCTTTGGTTTGTTTTGTTCTTTTCAAGCAAGACACTGATTTTTCCAATTTCGGCGTTTTTACCTACCGCACTTACTTGCATGATACCCTCCCCTTGCGTAACCATGGTTCCGCTGAAGAGTTTCTCTCCAATTTTAGTTTTTTCAATGGCTATGGCTTCTCCAGTGAGTAAAGATTCATCGATTTTAAGATAGGTGCCACTCACCAAATACCCATCTGCAGGAATTCTTGTACCTTCTTTTAAAAGCACGCTGTCGAGCACCACTACTTCTTGTCTCTTGATTTGTATTTGTTTTCCATTTCTTAAAACAATGCTACTGGGCTGGGCAAAGGCTTCAAGGGCTGCGAGTACATTGGCAGATCGGTATGTTCTATAAAATGAACTCAACAAAACCAGAGAGGTCCAGCCGAGGAAGATGAACCCAGACCAAAAATCACCAAGTAGGATGTAAATGACCGCACAAGCTAAAAGCAAAAGCATCATGGGCTCGCTTGCACTTTTCACAATTCTTTGCCAAATGGCCGTTTTTGATTTTTCAAGCGCGTTGAAGCCATACTTTGCGCGCTGTTGTTGCACTTGCGCATTATTGAGGCCTTTTTCAAATGTAGGGATTTTCATAGGGGCAATATAATAGCTTCCTGTAACCTTCAATTTGTAATTAAATCAATTGTTCTTGAAGATTTAGAAGGTGTGAATTATGTAAACTTTAGCGATAAGACCGTAATACTTAACCTTTTTTTTAGCAACAACTTTGTAAAAATTAATTCACATACTATTCATTATAATCAACATATAGAAAATGGGGAAATTAGAATCAAAAGTGGCATTGGTCACAGGAGCAGCATCTGGCATTGGACGCGATATTTGTTACCGCTTTTTAGAGGAAGGTTGCGTTGTTATTGCTGCAGATAACGATGCTGTCACGCTTCAAGCACTTCAGAAAGAAGCGCCGCATGAAGGTTTGCATTTACAAATTGTGCAGTGCGACATTACCAAAGAACGCGAGCTAGAAATGTTAATTGGCAATGCAATCAAAGCCAATGGCCACATTGATATTTTAGTAAACAA
>JAIXXP010000116.1 GCA_027490665.1 Cryomorphaceae bacterium
GCGGAATTTGAATAACTTTAATACCAATAAGGAGCGCAACAGTAGATTATGGCGGGAAAACCGATTCGTTTAGGAAAAGCAGCAGGAGAATTGAATGTAGGAATACCGACAATCGTCGAATTTCTAGGTTCAAAAGGAATTGTCATTGACCCTACTCCAACATCTCGTTTGGAGCAAGAGCACTATGAGATTTTATGCCAAGAGTTTGCTGCAGACCAAAGCATGAAAGAGCAGTCTAAAGCTGCTTTGCGTCGCGAGAAGCGAGAGTCTTTGTCTTTAAAAGACAAACCATTAGATGAACAAAAACCAGCGCCTGTCATCGAAGATGAAGACGAAGGTGACATCAACCTTGAGGAAATCAAGCGCCAAGTGCTTAGCGAAGCTCCTCCCAAAGCGCCAGAGCCTAAGGCAGAAGAAGTAGCCCCTGTTGTGGAAGAAGTAGCCCCTGTCGAACCTATCGCAGAAGTTACCGAGAACAAAGTAAACGTTGTAGGCAAAATCGACCTCGACGCCATTAATCAAAGAACGCGTCCGGACAAGAAAAAAGATAAAGCTGCAGATAAGCAAGTAGCGCCAACACCTTCTGCACCTGTGGAAGAGCCTGTTGCACCTGCACCTGCTGCGCCAGTTGCTGAAGTTGCGCCTGAAAAAGCGCCTGAAATCGAAACAATCCGTGCCACACGCCAAACCCTTACTGGTCCGACTGTATTAGGTAAAATTGAGCTACCAGTCGAGCGTCAGCGTACGCCAGTTGCTTCTTCATCTGAAGATGCCAACTCCAAACGCAAACGCAAACGCATCAAAAAGGTAGAAGTTAGCAACACGCCAAACAACACCAACACCAATAAACCGAAAGCTGCAAAGGCAGAGATCTCTGAACACGATATTCAAAAAGAGATCAAAGATACCCTTGCTCGCCTTTCAAACCAAGGCGGTAAGTCTAAGGCTTCCAAAAATCGCCGTCAAAAACGCGATAACTACGCACAACGTCGCCAAGAAGAAATGGCAATGGCTGAGCTTGAAGAAAAGACACTTAAACTCACAGAGTTTGTAACCGTTTCTGAGCTTGCATCCATGATGAACGTACAGCCAACACAAGTTATTTCTGTATGTATGTCTTTAGGTATTTTTGCTTCTATCAACCAACGTTTAGATGCAGAAACCATTCATATTGTCGCCGACGAATTTGGTTTTGAAACTGAATTTATCAGCGCTGAACTTCAAGATGCCATTACTGTTGTTGAAGATCGTCCAGAAGACCTCATTTCACGTCCACCAATTATTACCGTTATGGGTCACGTTGACCACGGTAAAACTTCCTTACTTGACCGCATCCGTAACGCCAACGTTACAGAAGGCGAAGCAGGTGGAATCACACAGCATATCGGTGCATATTCCGTTACGCTCAAGGATAACCGCAAAATGACTTTCCTCGATACACCAGGTCACGAAGCCTTTACGGCCATGCGTGCACGTGGTGCGCAGGTCACAGACGTCGCTATCATTATTGTAGCTGCAGACGACGACGTCATGCCACAAACAAAAGAAGCCATTTCGCATGCGCAAGCTGCTAACGTTCCAATGATCTTCGCAATCAACAAAATTGATAAGCCAGGAGCTAACCCAGACCGCATCCGCGAGCAACTTTCTGCCATGAACATCCTCGTAGAAGATTGGGGTGGAAAATACCAAGTACAAGAAATTTCTGCACGACAGAATATTAATATTGATGCCCTCCTCGATAAAGTTTTATTAGAAGCTGAACTCCTGGACCTCAAAGCAAACCCAGCTAAAAACGCTGTCGGAACCGTCATTGAATCTTCTCTTGATAAAGGAAAAGGTTATGTTACCAACATGCTTGTAGAAGCAGGTACCATGCGTATTGGCGATGTCATCCTCGTGGGTCGTTACTACGGTCGCGTTCGTGCCATGCAAGATGAACACGGGCAAGCACTCAAAGAAGCGGGTCCGGCGCAGCCAGTATCCGTTCTAGGAATTGGCGGTGCACCAAGTGCAGGTGACAAATTCAACGTCCTAGACGACGAAAAAGAAGCCAAATCAATTGCGCAAAAACGCGAGCAGCTTTACCGCGAGCAAGGTTTGCGTACCACCAAACACATTACCCTCGACGAAATCGGTCGTCGTTTGGCCATTGGAGACTTCAAAGAACTCAACATCATCGTTAAAGGTGACGTCGACGGATCTATCGAAGCACTTTCCGATTCCTTACTCAACCTATCGACAGAAGAAATCCAAATCAATATCGTACACAAAGGTGTAGGTGCCATCACAGAAGCCGATGTCAACTTGGCTTCAGCCTCTGATGCAATTATCGTTGGTTTCCAAGTTCGTCCTACTTTACCAGCGCGTAAACTGGCTGAGACCGAACAAATCGACATCAGAATGTATTCAATTATCTACAAGGCCATCGAAGAAATCAAAGCGGCTATGGAAGGAATGCTTTCACCAGATATCGAAGAGAAAGTACTCGGTTCTGCAGAAGTGCGCGAAACCTTCGACATCACCAAAGTTGGTACTATTGCAGGTTGTTACGTTCTCGATGGCATCATCAAACGCAGCTCCAAAATTCGCCTTATCCGCGACGGAATTGTGGTACACTCAGGCAGCCTAGGCTCATTGAAACGCTTTAAAGACGACGTCAAAGAAGTCAAAAACAACTACGAATGTGGTCTGAATATCGATAAATTCAACGATATTAAAATTGGCGATATCATCGAAGCTTACGAAGAAGTTGAAGTGGCAAGAAAATTATAAACCCCAAGTGCAAAGCTTATTTTCATTAGTTTTGTAAGACAAAAAAATAGAAATTATGGGCAAATTCGGACCAACTGAAATCATCCTCATCCTTGCAATTGTTTTACTATTCTTTGGTGGTAAAAAAATACCTGAACTCATGAAAGGTTTGGGTAAAGGGGTGAAGGAGTTCAAAGATGCTTCTAAAGGCGAAAACACCACTGCAGAAACTTCTACTGAAATTTCCAAAGAAGAAAAATAACTGCATGTACCGATCTATCGCAGAGATTCAGAAGGCCTTGCATTCTGGCAAAACGGCATTGGACCTCGTTGAGGAACACTTGTCTCTCATCGAAGCTAACAAGCACCTCAATGCATTTTTAGAAGTCTTTACAGATTCTGCGCGTGCGCAAGCCCAAGCAGTAGATCAAAAGTTAAAGGCAGGTACTGCTGGTCAGCTTGCAGGCGTCATTGTTGGCATCAAAGACAACATTTGTTTCAAGGACCACAAAGTCTCTGCTTCTTCTAAAATATTAGCAGGATTCGAATCCATCTACACCTCAACTGTTTTACAACGCCTCATCGATCAAGATGCCATCATTATTGGCCGGCTCAATTGCGATGAATTTGCTATGGGCAGCTCCAATGAAAATTCAGCATTTGGTCCTGTCCAAAATAATTGGAAAGCCAACTATGTACCTGGTGGTTCATCCGGAGGTAGCGCTGTAGCTGTTTCAGCTCAGCTATGTACTGTATCACTTGGTTCTGACACCGGAGGTTCTGTTCGCCAGCCAGCTTCCTGGACCGGTACTTTTGGCATCAAGCCAACCTATGGTCGCCTGAGTCGTTATGGCCTCATCGCATACGCCTCTTCATTTGATCAAATTGGTTTTTTTACCAATGAACTTTCCGATACCCAACTGCTTTTGACACTTACCGCCGGAGAAGATCCCTACGATGCCACAAGTTCGAGCAAGCCGTATCAAACCCGAACGAATTTTCCGGAGAAACTCAAGATTGGCGTTTTAGCAGAATGCCTCAATCATCCTGGTTTAGACTCTGAAATCAAAGCGAAACTCGACCAAACACTTACGGACTTACGCGCCCAAGGTCATGAAATCATAGAGGTTAGTTTTCCTTACCTCGACTACATGGTACCCACCTATTACGTACTAACTACGGCCGAGGCTTCCTCTAATTTATCCCGTTTTGATGGCGTTCACTTTGGTTACCGCAGTGCAGATGCCAAAGGAGTTGAAGAAACCTACGTTAAGTCGCGCAGCGAAGGTTTTGGTCCAGAAGTACAGCGCCGCATCATGACCGGCACTTTCGTGCTTTCTCATGGTTACTACGATGCTTACTATACCAAAGGTCAGCAAGTGCGTCGTGTACTCAAAGACCGCACTACAGCGCTTCTTCAAGAATGCGATGTGCTTTTGTCGCCAACCACGCCAACCACAGCATTCGAAATGAACGCCGTTAAAGACCCAATTCAAATGTACTTGCAGGATATCTTTACCGTACATGCGAACCTTACAGGCAATCCCGCTATTAGCATGCCATTTGGTGTACACAGCAATGAATTGCCTTATGGAATTCAATTAATGGCCCGTGATTTCGAAGAAGATTTACTTTTTCATGCTGCTCAACAAATTCAAAAAGTACTATGATCAAATGGGCTTGCTTCTTGTTGTTATTTTTCACTACTGCCATTGCGCAGGGTCAAAAACCACCACATCTTGTACGCCCCTCAGATTCGCTCGATCCTGACCCGTTTGTCAATACGGTTCAGCAAAGTCTCAAATTATTCTACGCCGATTACGCCAATACCAATTCCTACGATTCTATTATTTCTGCGCTCAATTATGCACCTGGGCAAATCCCTACCTTTTCTGACTCCATAATTTGCGAGCGACTTTCTAAAATGAATGAGCTTACTCCGTTTCATTTAGATTGCAACCAAGCTACGCTTTCCACCATCAAGTTTTTTGCTGCCCAGCGTCGTGGCTTCATTCGTGTTGCATTGGGGCGTTCTGCTTTATATTTTGATTTGTTTGAAGAAAAACTCACAGAATATGGCTTGCCATTAGAGTTACGCTTCTTATCTGTAATTGAAAGTGGTTTGCGTCCACAAGTGAAGTCAAGAGCCGGTGCACTTGGTTTGTGGCAATTTATGTACAAAACAGGCCTTTATTTTGGTCTAGAAGAGAATTCCTACATAGATGAGCGCATGGACCCAGAAAAAGCTACAGATGCGGCCTGCAGGTATCTGAAGCAACTCTACGGCATCTACGGCGATTGGAATTTAGCTCTTGCGGCCTATAATGCCGGACCAGGCAATGTGAACCATGCTATTCGCAAATCAGGTGGTAAAACCACCTACTGGGAAGTGCGTCCTTTTTTACCTGCAGAAACCCAAGGCTACGTCCCGAATTTCATTGCAGCGGCCTACATGATGACCTACCATGCTGAGTACAACATCATCCCTATGGATGCCAAAATTCACAACGCACAACTAGACACAATGTGCGTGAAGAGCGGTGTTCATATGCAAACCATTGCCAAGCTTACCGATTGGGAACTCTCCGAAATACAAAGTCTCAATCCCGTATACAAAACAACCTACATTCCCAAAATGACACCCGCACGTTGTGTTACGGGTCCATTAGAAAAAATAGGCCTTTTGGTGAGTTATGAAGATTCTCTTTACAAACTAGAAGAGGCCATCTACCATCCAAAACCTGTTATCATTGTTCCTGTTATAATCAAGGATTCTACCCAAAATGATACCTTGGTAACCACCACTCCTTCTGCCGACACCTTGCAAGCCAATGCACCCAACACCGCAAATCTCATGTACCACAAAGTAAAAAGTGGTGAAAACATGAGGCAAATCGCCTTGCGTTATGGCGTCAGCATAGAGCAGGTAATGGAATGGAACGCGCTGCGAACCACCAATATATATGTCGGTCAGAAGCTCACCATTTATACCAATCAAGCGCAGGTGCAAGTAACTCCCGCTCCAACCCCAATTCCAACCCCTCCTCCACCAGTCAGAAAATACTATACGGTTCGCGCCGGCGATACTTTTGGGAAAATTGCCCAACGAAATAACCTCACACAAGCGCAATTACAACGCCTCAATCCAGGGGTGAAAGTGAACAGTATTGATATTGGCCAGCGTATCCGCATCAAATAACTTGCGATGAAGATTTCTGGCGTCATTATCACCTACAACGAAGCCCGGAACATCGCCCGTTGTTTAGAATCTCTTCAGGTAGTTTGCGATGAAATTTTAGTCCTAGACTCCTTTTCTACGGATAGTACCGCACAAATTTGTCAATCCTTTGGTGTGCGATTTGAACAAAACACTTTTGAAGGTCACATTCAGCAAAAGAATGAAGCACTTCAGCGCGCAAGCCATCCTTGGGTTTTATCCTTAGATGCCGACGAAGCGCTAAGTCCTGAATTGCAAGCCTCTATTCTCTCGCTTAAAAAAGAAGCACCTCATAAAGGCGGATTTACCTTTAACCGACTCACCAACTATTGCGGCAAATGGATACACCATAGCGGTTGGTATCCAGATACCAAATTAAGACTGGTCACCAAAGCAGATGCACAATGGGGAGGAATCAATCCGCATGACCAACTTTTACCCTCAAAGGAATTAAAGCTTCAGCATTTAAAAGGTGATTTGTTGCATTATTCATACTATACCAAGGCAGATCATTTCAAACAGATTGCCTATTTTTCTGCAATTGCAGCAAAAGAGTTGCATGCCCGAAGGACAAAGAGTTCAATACCCACCATTATCATGAAAGTAGCTGCCCAATTTATCAAGACCTACTTCATTAAGTTAGGCTTTTTAGATGGCGTGGCAGGTTGGCATATTGCTGTTAGAAGCGCCTATGCCACCCACCAGAAGTATCAGTTGCTTCGAAAACTATGGCAAAATGGTTAATCCAACCCATATTTTAATTTCAAGAACAGATGCCATCGGTGACGTCTGCCTTACCTTGCCTGCATGCCAAGCCATTCAAGCTGCGTATCCAAATAGCACGCTTACTTATTTATGTAAGGGATATACCCAAGCGGTTGTGGCTTGTTTTGAACCAATTGATCATCTGCTACTCCTTGAAGAACTTGAGCAAGCTACGCAAAAGGATCGCGATGATCTACTCAGTAAATTTGATGTCGTTATCCATTTGTTTCCAAATAAAATGGTCGCAAAATGGTGCAAACAGGCCAAGATACCAATGCGCATCGGCACCGCACATCGCTTCTTTCATTTATTGACTTGTAATTTTAGACCGCGTTTTACACGCAAGCGCTCTGATCTCCACGAGGCTCAATTGAATTTTAAGTTATTGGCACCGCTAGGAATCAGCAGCATCCCAAGTTTGGCACAAATCAATCAAAAGCTTTCATTTCTCCCACCGGTTTTAATTGACGGTATTGAAGATTTAAATTGGAGTAGGGTGGTGCTTTTGCACCCAAAGTCTAATGGGAGCGGTGCTGAGTATCCATTGGCTAAATATTTTGCATTGGCTTTGCTCCTTGCAGAGCGGGGTTATCAGGTCTTTTTTACAGGAACCGAAAAAGAAGGAGCTCAGTTTCGCGCGCAAATTCCGGTGCATACAGCCATTACCGATGCAACAGGCAAATGGGACTTACAAACCTTCATAGAGGTTATTTCTAAAGCCAAGGCATTGGTGGCTTGTTCAACTGGGCCATACCATATCGCTGGTTTGTGTGGGATAAATGCCATTGGTTTATTTGCACAGCGCAAACCGATTCATCCGGGTCGCTGGGCGGCTTTAGGAGCCAACTCTTCTGCGCTTACCTTGCCGCTTCTTTGCAAAACTTGTGCACAAGGCAGCCCATGTAATTGCATAGAAAAAATCGAAATTCAGGATATCATTCATGCCATTGAAAAATAGTTTTTGGTCTTATTTGCTTTTGGCGGCTTATGTGATTTGCTTTAGTGCAGGACTATTCAGCTGGGGCAGCTCTGTTGCTGAATTTGAACATGACTATCTCCAAAAAGCCTTGGGCCAAGGATGGCTAATTGCTTTAGTATATTTGGGATTACAAACAAAATTTTACCTGAATACGAGTTGGTTGCACAAAATACATTTCTTTGCCCCAGTTGCGCTATATCTAGAGGCTTACCAGTCGGCACTTCCTTTTCTATGGTTCTGGTCGTTGTTATTGCTTCAGATTATTTTAATAGTGACTTACGAGGAGTGGATTGTATGGAGAAGAATACCAGTTCTTAAAAATTTATTAATTGCTGCAATGTGGTTCATTCAGCTCAATGTCATTCCAGGATTAGCAGGCCATGCAAGTTTAATTTTCATCCCATTTTTTATCTTTTATCTTGCCCTGAGCATTCAGGTAGACATCGAGGATATAGCTGAGGATGCAGGAAAAATCAAAACGTTGGCGAGTCTTTTAGGTAAAGAAACGGCGGGTTACCTGGTTATTTTTCTTTTGACATTGTTTGCCTTTTTGATCGGGCTACCTTGGATTTGGATCATGTTGGCATTAATTGTTTTACAACGTGAGTTTAATTTGCCAAAGGGCAGCTATGACGCCCTGCTCTTCCTTCTTGGCCTCTACTTTTTGCTCCGTTAAGTTCAAGCTTTGTATCTTTGTGCTTTCTATAAGCAAACATGGACTACACTTTCAACGCAATCGAAGCCAAATGGCGTCAAATTTGGCAAGAACGCAACACATACAAGGTCAGCGAAGACAACTCCAAACCTAAATTTTACGTACTTGATATGTTTCCCTATCCTTCAGGGGCAGGGCTACATGTGGGGCATCCGCTCGGCTACATTGCTTCTGATATTTTTGCGCGCTACAAGCGTTTGAAAGGATTCAATGTCTTGCACCCGATGGGTTATGATTCCTTTGGTTTACCTGCTGAACAATATGCCATTCAAACGGGCCAGCATCCGGCCATTACCACCAAAGAAAATATTGCCCGCTACCGCCAACAACTAGACCTCATGGGTTTCAGCTTCGATTGGGACCGCGAAGTACGCACCTCAGACCCATCTTATTACAAATGGACCCAATGGATTTTTAAGCAATTATTTGACGCTTATTACGATCTCAACCTAGATAAAGCTACACCTATTGCTTCACTCATTCGCACTTTTGAGCAAGAAGGAAATAGCAACACCAACGCCGTTCACGATTGCGAACAACGCTTTGATGCCGCTGCTTGGGCTGCGTTTTCACCAGAAGCCAAAGAAACTGTTTTGCAACAATACCGCATGGCTTACTTGGCCGAAAGTTGGGTCAATTGGTGCCCTGCTTTAGGAACCGTATTAGCTAATGACGAAATTGTCAATGGGGTTTCTGAGCGCGGTGGACATCCGGTCGAGCAAAAACGCATGATGCAGTGGTCTATGCGCATCAAAGCCTATGCAGAGCGCTTGCTAGAAGGCTTAGATCGCATCGACTGGACCGACGCACTAAAAGAACAACAACGCAACTGGATAGGCAAATCTAAGGGCTCGAGCGTGCAATTTGCAGTGAAGGATGCCGATCTTCAAATTGAAGTCTTTACAACGCGCCCCGACACCATTTTTGGCGTGAGTTTTATGGTCTTGGCACCTGAACACCCGTTTGTGGAGCAAATTTGTACACCGGCACAAGCTCAAGAGGTTCAGGCGTATCAGCAACAAGCTGCACTTAAAACCGAAAGAGACCGCCAAGCCGATGTCAAAAACATAACGGGCGCCTTTACCGGAGCCTATGCATTACATCCTTTTACTGGACAAGAAATTCCTATCTGGATCGGCGACTACGTTTTGGCTTCATACGGCACTGGTGCAGTCATGGCGGTACCTTGCGGAGACCAACGCGATTACGATTTTGCCAAGCATTTCAAGCTACCTATTCCAAATATTTTTGCCGACCAAGATATCTCTGAGGCCGCCTATTCCGAAAAAGACGCTGTTATTGCCAATTCAGACTTTTTGAATGGTCTTGATGCCAAAGCTGCCATGGAAAAAGCCATTTCAGCTATTGAAGCTAAGGGTATTGGTCAGGGCAAAACCAATTACCGTTTGCGCGATGCTGTTTTTTCGCGCCAGCGCTATTGGGGCGAGCCTTTTCCGGTTTATTACCAAGACGGCTTGCCACATTTAGTTGACGACGCTTTGCTTCCTGTTACACTACCCGACGTAGATGCGTATTTACCCACTGAAGACGGCGAACCACCATTGGCAAGAGCAGCCAAAGAGGCGTGGTCTTGTCAGTTGGGCGAGCGCATGGAATACAATACCATGCCAGGCTGGGCAGGGAGCTCTTGGTACTTTCTGCGCTATATGGATCCGCACAATCAGGAGGCTTTTGCTGGCCCTGATAAACTCGCTTACTGGAATCAAGTCGATTTATACATCGGTGGCTCCGAACACGCCACTGGCCACTTGCTTTACGCGCGCTTCTGGACAAAAGCCCTTTACGACTTAGGTTTTATTCATTTTGACGAACCCTTTGCTAAACTCATCAATCAAGGCATGATCCTCGGTAAGTCGGCAATTGCTTACATGGGCCCTGATCAGAAAATGTATTCATTAGACATGCTTCCTGAAAATAAGGAAGGGTTTAGAGAGGTTCGCATATTAATTGACTTGCTCAACGACGACGAAAGCATCCAACTAGATGCACTCAAAGCTTGGCAACCGCAATATGCAGCACAAGAATTTGTGTGCAATGCCGATGGAAAGGTATTGGTGAAGCGCGAAGTAGACAAAATGTCTAAGCGTTGGTATAATGTTGTTACTCCAGACGACCTCTGCGAAAAATATGGTGCCGACACCTTGCGCATGTACGAGATGTTCTTAGGTCCACTCGAACAAAGTAAACCTTGGGATACCAAAGGAATTACCGGTGTCCACGGCTTTTTGAAGAAGTATTGGCGCTTATTTCACTTGAATGGTCAGTTTGAGGTGGACGACGCACAACCAAGCCCAGCAGCACTCAAAACCTTGCACAAAACCATCAAGAAACTCACCGACGACCTCGAACGATTTTCTTTCAATACTGGCGTGTCAAGCTTTATGATTTGCGTCAATGAACTTACCGAGCAAAAGTGCAACAATCGTCATATATTAGAGCAACTCACCATTCTGATGGCTCCCTATGCGCCACACATCTGTGAAGAAATCTGGTCTCAATTACAGCCAACTTCCCAGACTATTTTTGATTCGGAGTATCCAGTTTTTGACGCAAGTTATTTAACGGAATCTAGTTTTGATTATCCTGTTTCTTTCAATGGCAAAATGCGTTTCAAAGCCACACTCGAACTTGCGTTGTCCATTGATGAGGTAAAAGAAGTTGTTTTAGCCAAGCCAGAAACCCAAAAGTGGTTAGAAGGAAAAGATCCGAAGAAAGTTATTGTGGTGCACGGCAAGATTGTCAATATCGTGCTCTAGGCACGACATTGCTTTTCTTAGGAGCATTTATTCAAAATGAGATAGCAAACTTGCCGAATTTTTTACTTCGGTAAGGAGTCCTTCGAGGGCCTTTGAGTGCGTATGTATTTGTGCACCACCAGCAATATAGCGCACGTTTGGTGCGTCGTTGTGTAGTTGCTTGAAATACCCGACAATAAAATGCTGATCAACTGCGGTTAGCCAACTGCTCAACACAACTGTTGGTTGTAGTCTTTGGATACAATCTACTAAAGAGTCGTAGGGCAAGCTTTGTCCTAGATAATAAGTGTAGTGTCCTTTAGACCTCAATAAGTACTGATAAAATAACAACCCGATCTCATGCCAGTCGTGTTCGGGAAGAAAGAGCAAAACACTTTCAGAAGATTTCGGCGGAATAGGTAGTTTATCGATTTCGGTAATGACCTTCTGACGGATTAAATTCGAAATGAAATGTTCTTGAGCAGCTGTAATGCTATTGACCAACCACATCACGCCAATTCTGTCTAGAAACGGAATAAGATGCTCAGAAAAAGTAGCTTCTAAGCCTTTGTTTTTGATGAGGTCGTTGAGGGTATTGCGGAAGAGTTGTTCGTCGAGCTCTAGGAGTGCTAAAATGAGTTTTTCTTCGGCGTTGTCTATAGAAGAGTTGAGTCTGATTTCAGAAACCATGGAATGGATGGCAGTTGTGCCCATGGTGGCAATTTTGGATATCTTGACGCCTTTTTTATTGAGCAGACTTACGTTGAGCAGAAAAGAAAGATCTGCATCGGTGTAGGTCCGAATTTTGGTGTCGGTTCGGTCGGGGATGAGCATGCCGTAGCGCTTTTCCCATATGCGTATGGTGTGCGCCTTAATGCCCGTCAGGATTTCGATATCTTTTATTTTATATTCTGCCATAGCTGAGTAGTCAAACCCTAACAACCTTTAACATAGATTGTTCACGACGCGGCAAAAATAAAAGTTTAAAGTAACTTTGCAACATGCAAATCAAAAGCGCCGAATTCACGATCTCCAATACAGAAGTCAGCAAATGCCCTACAGACGGCAAGCCTGAGTTCGCTTTTATTGGGAGATCAAATGTAGGTAAGTCCTCTTTAATCAATATGTTAACTTCTAAAAAAGGACTTGCCAAAACTTCTGGAACACCGGGCAAAACCCAACTTATCAATCACTTTCTGATCAACGAGCACTGGTACTTAGTAGATTTACCTGGCTACGGCTATGCAAAAGTGAGCCGCACCCAACGCAGCACTTTTGAGCGCTTCATTGCCGACTACCTCACCAAAAGAGAAAATCTCTACAATATTTTTGTTTTGCTAGATGCGCGTTTGGAACCCCAAAAAATCGACCTCGAGTTCATGAACTGGTGTGGCCAAAAAGGCTTGCCATTTTCTATGGTTTTCACAAAAATCGACAAATTGTCGAGTACAGCCTTACAAAAGAACCTCGCTAAGTACAAAAAGGAAATGCTCAAGGTTTGGGCTGAGCTTCCACCAGTTTTCACCACCTCCAGTGAGTCTACATTCGGAAAAGAACCTTTACTCAATTACATTGAGCAAATTTTAGCTTAAGCGTTTTCTGCCTCTTGAATTTTCCTTTCGAATTCCTTACTTTTGCACAAAAGTATCCGCATTATGGGAAGAGCATTTGAATACCGCAGAGCAGCAAAAGAAAAACGTTGGGACAAAATGTCCAAAATGTTTCCAAAACTAGGCAAGGCTATCACAATGGCGGCCAAAGAAGGCGGCATGGACCCCACCACCAATGCCAAATTGCGCACCGCTATTCAAAATGCGAAGTCTGAGAACATGCCAAAAGACAATATTGAGTCTGCAATCAAGCGTGCTGCTCAAAAAGATATCGCGTCTTTTTCAGAAGTCAACTACGAAGGCAAAGGCCCTCATGGTGTATTGGTATACGTAGAGTGTGCTACCGACAATCCAACGAGAACGGTGGCCAACGTGAAATCCTATTTCAATAAAGCAGGTGGAGGAGTAGTGCCAAATGGCTCCATGGAATTCATGTTCTCTCGCAAAAGTGTTTTTGAAATCGCCAAAACGCCCGATACCGACCCCGAAATGCTCGAATTAGAACTTATCGATGCAGGTTGCGAACAAGTTGAGGTCGAAGACGAGCAAATCATTGTCTACGGCGACTACACCGCTTTTGGCACGCTCGCTAAGGCGCTCGAAGACATGCAAATTGAAGTTCAGAAATCCAGCCTGAAACGCATCCCAACGAGTCCGGTAGAATTTTCAGAAGAACAACTTGTAGATATCGAAAAAATGCTCGACAAAATCGAAGACGACGACGATATCCAGCAGGTCTTCACCAATATTGCTTAAACCATACACTAAAAGCGCTTTTTTTGCGTTATAACGCCTTTGATTGTCCATGCGTACAAGCCTCTACTTCTTACTGACATCGCTTTTGCTCCTTTTGTCATGGGCTTGTTCTACTGAAAACAATACGCCACTCAATCGCTTTTATCACCAAACTACTGCCAAATACAACGGCCACTTCAATGCCAAAGAACTCCTCCGTGTTTCTTTGAAAACCTATCAAGACAGCCGCAAAGAAGATTTTTATGTGCTTTTACCGGTCTATCCTGTTCCGACAGAAAAGGAAGTGAAAGGAATGTTACCAGCCATAGACACCGCAGTAGTCAAATGTGCTAAAGTGATCCTCAACCACAGTATGCCTACGGCAGAAAATATGTTCTACAAAACTGTAGAATACAACAAATGGATAGACGAAAACTGGCTAACAGTTGGTGAAGCCTATTTTTACCGAAGAGACTACCAAAAAGCACTTGATAACTTTCAATTTGTGAAGCGCTTCTTTGAAAAAGACGTCAGCACCTACATTGCGAGTCTCTGGATTGCCAGAATTTACATTGAGCAGCGCAAATACGCCGATGCCAAACTGATCCTCGATGCGCTCAATGAACGCGCCGAAATTCAAAACGATAAAAAGTTCACAGACTACATCCCATTTTTGCGCAACAAAAATCCGGAGGCGGGCCCGCAAATGTCTAAAAATTTACAATTCGAGATCCACCGCGCATACGCTGATCTAGCCTTGCGTCGCCGCGAATACGATATTGCTATTGAAGGGCTTGAACTCGCTATTGCCAAATGTACCAACGCCAAAGAAAAAGCCAGATTACACTACATTTTGGCGCAAGTGTATCAGTTGCAAAACAAAACACCCGATGCAGCTTTTCATTATGGCAAAGCATTCAAAGCGGCTGCTGCACCGGATATCGCTTTTAATGCTCGCCTCAACCGCGCTATAGTTAGTGGCGACGACCGCCTTATGGCCGATCTACAAAAAATGTTGCGCGACGCCAAAAACGCAACTTTCAAAGACCAAATCTACTATGCAATGGCCATAATGGAGCTCACAAAAGGCAACAAACCATTGGCCAAGTCTCACCTCACTTCCTCTGCATTTTATTCCAACAACAACAAACGCCAACGCGCTCAATCCTACGAAAAACTTGGCGACCTATCTTTCCAGGAAAAGAATTTTGTTTCCGCTCAAAAATATTACGATTCCAGTTCGCGCTTTATCACCGACGACTACCCTAACGGCGAACAAATCAAGAGTAAAGCTACTAAGTTAGCAGACCTCGTCAAAGCCATAGAAGTGGCACAATTCGAAGATTCTGTTCAAAAAATAGCCGCACTTTCAGAAAAAGACCGCGAAGATTTCCTCAAAGAAACCATCAAACAAATCAAACGCGATGAACAACGTCGCAAAGAACTCGAGGCTGCAAAACTGCTTGCCCTCCAGCAAAGTCAGCCAACCAACAACAATACCAACGCCAACAAATTCATTTTTAACAATACTAAACTTCGCGAAGAGGGCTTCAACGAATTCCGTAAAAATTGGGGCCAAAGAGAAAATACCGACGACTGGCGCCGCAGCGAACGCATTGTCTTAAATGCCAATATTGACGTCAAAGACCAAGATAGCAGTCAAGCACAGGCATCAAATCAAACCAAAGATTCCTTAACGGTGGAAACCCTTCTAAAAGATATCCCACTGACACCAGCAGCACTTAAAGCCTCCCAGGAGCGTTTGCTGGATGCACTTTATACATCAGGTGTTCTATACAAAGAAATCCTCAATGAAACAGAACTTGCAGCAGCACAGTTTTTGGCAATTCTCGATAAAAAACTAGACCACCCGACCGATCTTTCTGCAGCATTTCAGTTATACAAAATCTATGAAAACGGATCAGGTGCTGACCAATACCGCCAGTATATTCTGAAAAAATACCCATCCTCAGATGCGGCAAAATATTTCAAAGACCCCGACTTCTACGTGAAGCAAAAACAAAGCGCTCAAAAAGACCAACAAGCCTACTTGGCATTAGTTGAAAAATACGATCAAGGGTATTTTTCGCAAGTTCAAAGTGCTACTCAACAAATCATCGATTCAGACCCAGCTAATGCCTATCGTTCAGAATACTTATTACTGAATGCGCTTGCTGTTGGCCAGCAAGCCACAGACAAACAAGTTTTAGTGCCGCTGCTCCAACGCATTATCGACGAAAAACCAAAGTCTGATCAAGCCGTTCGCGCAAAGGAAATGCTCGACATCCTCAAGAAAGGCTACTCCAAGTTTGACGCGATTAAACCAAATAAGGAAACCTCCATATTTACAGACATTCCGAATGTGCCGCAGTTTGTCATCGTTTTACTCGACGACGAAGAAGAAGCCGATGACCTCCGCACTGTAGTCGCTAATTTTTCAACTAAGGCTTTCAAGACTGCAAAAGTCAAGGTAAGTGTCAAAACTACCCTCGATGAAAAGAATTTCATTTTAATTTCTGAGTTCCCTACAAGCAAAATTGCATGGGATTACCTCAACGCCTATAAGGCCGGAGCAGAGTATTTAGATGACTATCAAAACAATAAAATTTTCATAATCAATCAAGAAAATTTGAAAAAGTTGATAGAAACATCGAAATTTGATGAATATAAAGGATTTTTCATCGACAATTACTAAGCAACATGCTAAGAAAAGACATTTTCGGAGGTTCTCAACAACCTGACAACACCGACCGCACCAACCGCATCATTGCCGGTACAGAAATCAACGGCGACCTCACCTCAGACACCAATATTCATTTAGAGGGAGAGGTGAACGGTAACGTTTCATGTGCAGGCCGCGTCATCATCGGTACTTCTGGTAAAATCAATGGCAATCTTGTTTGTGTCAACGCCGAAATCGAAGGTGCCATGGAAGGCCAACTCTTGGTAGAAAACCTTTTGGTCTTGCGTTCTACAGCCCGCATCAAAGGCGATATCCAAACCATGAAGCTACACATCGAAGAAGGTGCATTCTTTGAAGGTGCATGTGTGATGCGCGCTGGGGTCAGCACTCAAAAATTGGATGCCGAGGCTGCGTTCAATGACTAACAATAAATCCAGTAATCCTTTTCTGAAATTAAGCTCAGCAGCTATTCAAATGGCTGCAGTAATAGGTGGCTTTACTTGGTTAGGCACCTATCTTGATACCAAATGGTCCACGGACAGTTTGTTTACAATTGTTGGTGCATTGTTAGGTGTTGGTATTGGTCTATACCTCATCATTAAAGAAGTCAATCAGCTCAATCGTGAAAACCCACCCCAATAAACGCATTCAGCCGTGGTCATATTTGGCTACACTTATGGCAGTGCATTTCGTTTTTGTTGTCCTCGACCTCACCTCCGTTTTTGAACTCGCTTTTAGTGAAATGTTTGCAGTTCAATGTGCGTCTATTTTGTTGGTCCTTATTTCGGCAGCCATCTTGTTTATTAAAAATAACGGCGATCCAGCGGAGCAAACCTTTCGCTTCCTGATCATAAGTGTTACGCAGTTGTTAGGATATCTTTCGACGAGTTTAGCCCTTATTTATACAGATCAAACAACGGAATTAGTGTTGTATTTACTGAGCTTGGCCTTAAGTGTATTAATTCTGCAAACAAGTTATTTAGTACGCCGCTTAAAATGACTTCATAAACCCAAGTAGTAGCTGTGCTAGTGGTTCAAACGCCGCATAACTTAATGCTTCAGCTTTGTCCTCTATGTCGTGGTAATGTTTGTTTGGCCCCATTGTATAGACAAAAAAAGCGGGGACTCCTTTTTCAGTGAAAAAATAATGATCAGAATTAGCAGCAGGCCCTCTAGATTTCACTTGAGGTAAGTTATTTCCTTCCTGATTGAGCTCAGTTAATCTGTCGAACTCAGGCTTGAATAAAGTGGCATTCACCACGGTAATTCCTTCTTCACCGCTCCCCATAATGTCTGTATTTAGTAAAAAGCGAATCTTTTTTAAGTCGAAGAGAGGATGTTCTACAAAATAATGAGAGCCTACAAGACCTGCCTCCTCGGCGCCAAAAGCAATAAAAACATAATTAAAGTTGGTGTCGGGCTTCAGGCTTAACTCATGGGCGAGATAGAGGAGCATCCCGACGCCCGATGCGTTGTCATTTGCGCCGGGGAAGTAGGTTTCCTTACCCATGCGCCCAAGATGGTCGTAATGCGCTGTAATG
Organism: Cryomorphaceae bacterium; assembly: GCA_027490665.1. GTDB lineage: Bacteria > Bacteroidota > Bacteroidia > Flavobacteriales_D > Crocinitomicaceae > UBA952. Next base: position 17,756 of record JAIXXP010000116.1, read on the forward strand.
ACCAAATAGGGCTTTTGTTTAGGCTTTTTGGCTGCAGGTAAGTAACCAATTATATTACTGGATGTAAATTTTGGTATAAACGCACTCTCTAAATGAATAAAAGCGCTTTGCGGCTGGGCAGCAAAAGAAGAGGCTAAAACCTGAAAAGCAGGGTAGGGATTCGCTTCTTGGCTGACTGACCATGTAAGTTTGTTTGTGGTGAGTTCAATTGTTGCAGCAAATTGTTGGAGTTCTAGCAGCCTCGTTTGCATTACTTTATTGGTGTCGCCGCCAAAACCTGTAGTTCTGACCACCAACATGCGGTCTTTTGGGCAAGGTTTGAACGCATTGACACTCCGGTATAATGTTGCCGCATTACAATAAACCAATTGATAAAATTGTGGCATTACGCCAGCGGAAGCTGGATCCACTAAGTAGTCAATACCTGGACGGAGCGTATCGGAGCCCAAAACAAAATTACAAGCACCTGGAAAGGTTTGAACCGGTAAGGTAAAAGTTTGATGGTATTTGCCTTTAAAAGGCTTGAGGCCAATTTTTTGGAATTCGACAGCAATTAAATTAGCTGCTAAAACGCTACCGCCATCTACGTAACCACGGCCGGCGTATTCTGGTGAACAGAGCATAGAAATGGCCTGCCGATAGGGGTAGTGTTGCCCATAAGCTAAAGTAAGCGTAAGGCTAAAGAGAAAACTAAGCGCCAGCCGCATGGCGACGACAAATTTTATAGATGAAGTCTTCGACAATTTCAGATTCGGTGTCCCAGTTAAAAGTTTGAGCCAATTCGGCAAGCATGTTGCGCGCTGCGTCCATTGATGCGAGTTGGTCGAGTTGCTTGATATTTGTCGAGAAATCGTCTGAGGAACCGTCGAAGAGTTCATTGATAAATTGTAATTTCTCGTTGAGGGTGAAGGCGCCAATTAGGCTCTCCAACGGAAAAACACTGCGGCTGTCGCGGATATTTGCTTCCATTTCTGCCATCCAAATGGGTTGGTCTGCAGAAAATTGTGGTTCCCATGGTGTTGGTGCTTCGGTTTCTTGAATCGGTTCTTCTTCTTTCTCTTCCTCTAGAATAGGTTCTTGAAAAGTTTGAACAGGCTCTTCAAATTCTTCCTCTTCTTGAATCGGTTCTATAACTTCATCCTCTTCTATAATTGGTTGTTCTACTTCTTCTTTCTCTTCCTCTAGAATAGGTTCTTGAAAAGTTTGAGCAGTCTCTTCAAATTCTTCCTCTTCTTGAATAGGTTCTACAACTTCATCCTCCTCATCTTCCTCATCTTGCCACTGCTCTGTAGAGGCTTCTTGGTCGAGTATTTCACTTTCACCATTTGCAAAAGTAACTTCAAATTCGGGCTCAGGTGCGATAGTTGGCTCCTCGATTGAACCAAATAAATCGATTGGAGTTTCAATTTCTGTTTGGCGAATACTTGCTGAAATAACGGGTTCTTTTACCCCTAGAACATTCGTTTCGTAGATTTTGTAACGCAGAATAACCATGCGCTCATAAAGCTCTTTGGCATCCTCAACTAATAATTCCATATCTTCCGGACTCAGGGCACCAGATTCTAGTTTTTCTACACCAGTTTGGAGGTGTCCGAGAATTGTTTTGATCATTAGAGAAGGACTTTTTTCTGACATTGCTTATAACTTATTAATTTCGTGCAATCGGCGGTATGATTTACTACCGAATCAAAATTAGAAAACATTTCACAATCTCATTCAACAGCAGTATGTTTTTAGAGCAATTTACCAAAGAAAACGGACAACAAGGTTGGATAGAGGTCATTTGTGGGTCTATGTTTTCAGGTAAAACAGAAGAACTCCTTCGCCGTTTGAGGCGTGCAGAATTCGCCAAACAGTCTATTTTACTATTTAAACCGATCATTGATGACCGCTATGCAACAGAAGCGGTGGTGAGTCATCAAGGGCAAAGTTGGGAGGCCAAGCGCATTGCAGCTGCTATGGACATACAGAATAGTTGGCAAGGCGAACAAATTGTTGCCATAGACGAGGCACAATTTTTTGATGCCGCTGTCGTGCAAATATGCAGTGAGCTTGCCAACAAAGGTGTGCGGGTTATTGTAGCGGGTTTAGATATGGATTTTAAAGGGGTTCCTTTTGGCCCAATGCCTCAACTCATGGCTATTGCTGAGTACGTGAGTAAGGTACATGCTGTTTGTGTACATTGCGGCAAATTAGCTCAATTCTCGCACAGAACTGTAGCCCAAACGCAGCAAGTTTTGGTAGGTGCAGTTGAAAAATACCAACCTTTGTGTCGAAGCTGTTATCAAAAAGCGTTGCAATGAATTTAAAGCTCACTATCACAGCATTTGCCGAAATTACCCAAGCCGAAATGCTTGGATCAAACGAGCTGATATTCATTCGAGAAGTCGCTTACGATACGCGCAAAATTGTCCGCACTGAAGGCGTGGTGTTTTTTGCCTTAAAAGGCGCCAAGCAAAGTGGTTTGGCTTATATCGAAAGTGCCTACGATCAAGGAATTAGAAATTTTGTCGTAGAAGAACAGCCGCGAAAACCACATCCTGAAGCTACTTATTTTATGGTGAAAGATGCGCTACTAGCGCTGCAAAAATTGGCAGCATTTCACCGCCAAAATATAAAGTATCCAATAGTAGCAATTACAGGGAGCATTGGCAAAACCACCGTTAAAGAATGGATTGCTCATCTTTTAAGTGAGCAACTTAAAGTGTACCGCAGTCCTAAAAGTTATAATTCTCAGCTTGGGGTTGCTCTTTCGCTGCTAGCACTGCCTTTAGATGGCGACCTCGCACTCATTGAAGCTGCCATCACTAAACCCCGAGAAATGGAGCGCCTGCAAGCCATGATCGCACCAGACTATTGCGTAATTACCAATAAAAGTAACGGTTTAAGAAACGAGTTTCCGGATCAAGGGGCATATGCTGCCGCACTTGAATTATTAGCCCAAAATGTAAAGTGGGTCATAAACGGCGAACAGTTGAATACGAATACCAATTTCGAAGAACTGGTTGGCGCCATCCCGTTTTCAGACCCTATTCGCACGTATAATGCCAAAATTGCCTTGGCTTGCGCGCTGCAATTTGGAGTTTGTACAACTGAAGCAGTTCGTTTGCTGCCCAAATTAGCCAATCGTTTAGAAACCTTTGAGGGCATACAAGGCGCAACACTAATTAATGATAGTTATACCCTAGATTTACTTGCCTTTGAGGGCTCTTTGGCATTTTTAAATTCAGCTGCAAAAGGAAAACCTAAGCTGGTTTGTTGCATTCTTGCATCCAATCAAGCGCATATGAGGGACGCCATTTTACAGATGCTTGCTACCCATCATATAGATCAATATTTTATTTGGGATGCACTACCCGAAATACTTCCAGATATTACCAATCATGTTGTCCTGATCAAAGGCAATCAACAGCAACTTGCAGAAGCACTTTTGGCCAAATGGAAACGCAAGTCACATAGCACGGTGGTGCGCTATGACCTTTCTGCGCTGCAACACAACCTCAGAGTTTACCAGCAAACACTCGCGCCAACTACCCAAATATTGGCTATGGTCAAAGCGCAAGCTTATGGCGCTGGTCTCGATCAAATTGCCCAGCAGTTGGTGCGCTCAGGCGTCAATTATTTTGGCGTAGCCTATGCTGACGAAGGCGTGTTGTTGAGGCAAGCAGGCATTCAGCTGCCTATTTTAGTAATGAACGCCGAGCCTGCTAGTTTTGAGGTCTGTGTAGCCCACCAGCTCGAGCCCGCCATTTATAGTTTGGAGCACCTAGACACTTTTATTCGTACGTTAATTGCGCAGCAAATTCAAGCTTACCCAATTCACCTGAAAATTGACACTGGCATGCACCGCTTAGGATTTTTACCTGAGCAAATAGAACGACTTATTCAAACGATCAGTGCACAGCCAGAGGTAATGGTCAAAAGTATATACAGTCATATGGCTTGTGCCGATGATCCACAACACCCCATGAATGTCAAACAAATAGATATTTTTAACCGTGTTTGTGCACAATTTCAGCAGGTTCTACCTTATGCTTTTATCAGACACCTTTTGAACTCAGAAGGAGCAGCACATTTTCCGGAAGCGCAATATGATATGGTCCGCTTAGGCATTGGTTTGTTTGGCGTCAATCACGATCCGAATTTTGCTGCGAAACTGAAACCTGTTCTTTCTTGGACAAGTCAGATTTCACAATTAAAATACCTTCAGAAAGGGGCTGGGGTAGGCTATGGTTGCACCGATATAATTCAAGACGATACACAAATAGCCATTATTCCAGTTGGTTACGCAGATGGGTTCAAGCGGAATTTAAGCAATGGAAAAGGTGGCGTTGTCATCGATGGGCAATTTTGCCCCACAGTTGGCAGGGTTTGCATGGACATGATTATGGTTTTAGCCCCTAATGTACGGCCGGATGCCGAAGTAGAAATTATTGGCACACAGCAAACTTTAGCTGATTTTGCGAGCAACGCACAGACAATTCCCTATGAAATTCTTACAAGTATCTCACCTCGTGTGCAAAGAACTTATACGAATGCTTAATTTTAACTGAATTAACATCCAGAATACTATGAAAAATTTATGCCTGTTTTTGATCTTGACATGTGCTTACTTTACCAATGCACAGGTCGTAAAGCAAGATGGCGACACCCTTAAATATTTAATTGTGCGCAATAATGGTATAGAGTATGTTGGGCAAATTTTAAGTGACGACGGTCGGGAATTACTCATCATGACCCAACAATTGGGCAGGATATATATTCCTAAGTCAGAAGTGAAGAGTATCTCAAAGGTTGATGAATCTACTGACTACAAAGCAGGTGAATACCTCGGACAAGGCGTCTTTACCACGCGTTACCAATTTACGACCAACGCTTTCCCTATCAAAAAAGGAGAGAATTACGCGCTGATCAATCTGTATGGCCCTGAGGTTCATTTTGGTGTGCTTCCGAATCTCAGTGTAGGCATCATGGCAACCTGGATTGCAAGCCCAATTGCTTTGGCTTTGAAGTACACAATTCCGACCCAAAATCCGAAACTCAATTTTGGTCTAGGAACCATTATGGCTTCTTCTGGTTATTTCAACCAAGCAAAAGGCTACGGTGGTTTGCATTGGGGAATGGCAACTTACGGAACGCGCCGCAGCAATGCCACTCTTTCTTTGGGTTATGGCTATTTCAATTCCGGTTTTTCTTTTACTAGTCAGAATTCGTATTATCAACCAGGCACTTATGCAGCTGTTTTCAGTCAAGGTGCTTACAGCTTTCCAATTCCCGAAATGCTCACTTACGAAAACAAAGTAGGGAGTTTTAAAACTCCAATAGTCGGTGTTTCTGGGATAACAGCAGTGGGTAAAAAAGCGAGTTTTATTTGGGATGTCATGATCATAGGCGGAAACAAACGAACAATTTTTACTGATCAACAAATTCAATATTTCTACGACCCCAATACGGGTCAGCCAAGTTCGGTCGTCTACAACGATCCATTTGTGGAGGTCAAAAGCACCAATATTGTCATCATGCCCGGGATGCGTTTTCAAAAAGACCAAAACCGCGCTTTTCAGGTAACACTTGCTGGCGTCATTGGCCGTCGCGAAGAAACCGTCAACTACCAACTTGAAGTCAATCAATATTCTTTTCCAATACCAATGCTCAGTTGGTTTTATAAATTCTAAGCATGGAAACAGTTCAAGATCAGTTATTACAGCTCATCAAAGCGAAGCTTCCACCCGGCGACGCCCTCGGACACATCCTAAGTGAAACTTTACATATCAGCATGGACGCTGCCTACAGGCGCATGCGCAACGAAACAGCCCTTACCATTGACGAACTCAAAAGGCTCTGTAAAACATTCGACATCTCCTTTGATTCGCTCATACAGCAGCAGAAAACAAATGTGATATTTCGTTACACACCGCTCAATGCCTACGATTTTTCCTTGGAATCTTATTTGGAAGGCATTTTAGAAGCTTTTGAGCGTCTTCGGCATTTGGAGGATCCAAAAATCATGCTGACTATCAACAACACACATTTTTTTCAGCTCTTGAATTTTCCGCAATTGGTGCGCTTCAAACTCTTTTTTTGGGCCAAAACGCATTTGCAAATCCCCGATTACAAGAATGTCCTTTTCCATCATGAAAAAACAACGGATCGTGCATTTGAACTCGGCAAAGCCATTCTCCAATCTTACAACACTATCCCATCTGTAGAAATATTCGACCCAGAGCTCATGCGCGGATTTTTGCGACAGATCCTTTATTATTACAAGTCCAATCAGTTTGAAGACCCCAATTATGCGCTGTTCTTGTGCGACCGACTACTCATGTTTTCTGCCCATCTCAGAGACCAAGCAGACCACGGCAAGAAGTTCATCTATGGCACGCAAGTGCCAGCCAGCGGCAATCGTTTTGAAATGTACCTCAACGAAACCATTAACGCCGATTCTGCCTTTTATTATGAGAGCAAAGACAAACAAGGTTTGTTTCTTTCGCACAACATCATGAACTACCTCCAAACTACAGACGTTCAATATGTGCAAGATGCCAAGCAAGTTATCGATAAGCAGTTGGCTAATTCTAGCCTCATTAGTGTTGTGAACGAAAGAGAACGCAACAATTTCTTTGTTGATTTCGAGAAAACAATTGGTATGTTTCGAAAGAAAATCGAAGCTGACCTCGACTTTTTATCTTGACACTTGCGTTTTTCGCAACTAAGGGACGCTTAGCTCCGAAATTCAGTTTTGCGTCTTTGAAGGATTGTTCAATCTTTGTACCATCAAATTGTATGTTATGAAAACAAAAAAATTACAATCATTCTTTATACTAGTTGCCATTTTCTTTAGTGGCATGGCTAGTTATTTTGCGCAGCCAAGTAACACTATTGCCGTTGCGAATCCTAATGTGAACGCCCTAACTGTAAAACCTGAGTCAGTGGCAAAAATGATGCGCCTAGAGCTCATCAAAATCAATAAGTACAAAGTTTACGATGAGTTTGATATGAACGAAGTCATCAAAGCGAAAGAAGAATACAAAGTGGGTTGTTATGGCCAAACTTGTCTTTCTAAACTAGGTGAAGAACTTAAAGTAGATTACGTTATGTCGGGTTCTATTGACGGTTTAGGCAATAAAATTGTCGTTACCATCAAAATCATCGATGTCAAAGGGCAAGCACTTTACAAGTCTGCAGTTCGTGAATTTGACAACCAAGAGTTGGAGGTTCAACGCATGGTAGAAATCGTTATTGCCGAAATGCATGGGCTCACCATAGACAAAGTACTTACGGACCGTTTGGCATTTAAAAATGAATTGATTACTTCCAACAATATTGGTAAAGTAAACAATTCGGGTCCGCGAATTGGTTTTGCAGCCATGACTGGCGATGTCGCAGAATTTGCAACCCGACCTGAAATATATGGCGGTTTGGGTATCCAGCCATTTACCTCCATGATTGGTTACCAGATCGAAGGACAATATGTAGGGACAGAAAATTTCTCTGCTTTGGTTGAAGGTATTATTAATATTTCAGGCTTAGAGCAAAGTCAGTTCATTCCTTCTTTCTCATTATTGAATGGTTTCCGTTTTGGCAAAGCAAATTGGGAATTCGCTTTCGGCCCACGCTTTGGTGTGAAGTCTACTTCAACGGGTTATTTAGATACAGATGGTTTGTATGGTGCACAAGGTGGATACTATACACAACAAGAGTGGTTGGCCTCTGGCGGAAAAGAACTCCTTTCAACAGGTGAAATAATTCTTGAGCCTTTTGGTGGTTTCACAGAGCATTTTGACAAAGAGGGTTCAAAACGTTTGGCAACCTCTTTCTTAGTTGCATTTGGCCGCACTTTTCAGGCTGGCGCACTCAACATTCCGGTTAACTTATTTTACAGCTCTCAAAAAGGCGGTGGTTTCGTTGGCATCAACATGGGCTTTAATGTTCAAAAAAGCAAACAACCAATAAATAAGCAAAGCCCGCAACGTTATTATTAGCCAACTCATCTAGCTATACTCAAATGATAGCACGTCTTTTCAATAGATTGTGTTTCGCATTGACGCTCTGCTTCTTCGGAAGTCAGGGCGTTTTTGCGCAAATTCCCAGCAAAATTGAAACCACAACGGATGATTCAATTTACCTTGTTATTACTGCAGATGGAACCGAATATGTCGGCTTACTTCTTTCGCAAGATAGCAATGCCGTATGGCTTCAGACGCATTCTCTTGGCAAGATACAAATCCCTAAAGTTGATATCAAGTCAATTGAGCCTTATGACGCAAAGAGCGATTCACAAATGGAAACATTCAATAGGGGAGCTGTGTTTACTACGCGCCATCAGTTAACCACCAGTTCCTTCCCAATCAAAAAAGGTGAAAACTATGCCATGTGTAATTTATACGGACCTGAAGTACATTTTGCTGTCCATAAAGATTTTTCTATTGGCGTCATGACCACCTGGATTGCCTCGCCTTTAGTGCTCGCCTTGAAATACACGCGAGGAACTGCCAATCCAAAAATCAATTATGGTTTTGGAACCTTACTCGGAAATTCGGTTTATTACAATGAAGCCAAAGGATATGGAGGACTTCATTTGGGAATGATTACATATGGTACACGGCAAAACAACTTAACACTTTCATTAGGATATGGTTATTTTGACGTTGGAAGATATCATAAATATAAAGTATTGGTACCAGGAGTTTATCAAGCTATTGACGGAGAAAGACCACCAATTCCTGTTCTTGAAGAGATCAAGGTCAATCAAAATTTATTTCAAGTTGAAACAATTGGTTTAGCAGGTCAGATAAGACTAAAAAAGAAAGTCAGTTTTGTATATGATTGTCTCTTGATTTTCACTCAAACAGTTCCCACCCGTGATGGGATTCAAAAAATTTTCCCTGAATCAGCTAATGTGAATGGTCAGTGGACACTACAACAAATTACGGTAAAACCATTTGAAGAATATCAATATGAGATTGAGAAAACGAACGTTTTTATCTTCATGCCAAGTATTCGCGTGCAAAAAACCGAATCCAGATCCTTTCAATTCGGTTTAACTGGATTGATATTTGACGGTTATCCTCACCTTTTGCCAATGGCCAGTTGGTTTTTCAGGTTGTAGTATTTTTAACACTTTTTTGCCCTTTGTATCGTAATAACTAGCTTTACTCTTTAAAAATCAATTTTGAACACCATGAAAATTCGACTTAGTTTTTCAGCACTTCTTCCTATTTTGTTCTTCTTCCTCGGAAGCCAGAGTTTTTATGCGCAAACACCCAGTACAGCAGCACCTGCAACTGACACCACAAAATATCTTGTAGTAAAGTACGATGGTAACGAATACGTCGGTCTCATTCTTTCCGACGACGGTCGAGAGGTACTCATCGAAACCAGGTCATTAGGTAAAATTTATATTCCTAAAAGCGATATCAAATCTATGCGACCGCTTGATTTAGTCGACGACGTCAAAAAAGGAGAGTTCAATAGCGCAGGTGTTTTTACCACTCGCTATCAGTTTACTACCAATTGTTTTCCGATTAAAAAAGGCGAGAACTATGCTATGGTTAACTTATATGGCCCCGAGGTGCATTTTGCCGTTCACAAAGATTTTTCTGTCGGCGTGATGTCTACCTGGATTGGTTCACCGTTGGCTTTGGCTTTGAAGTATACCCGCGGTACCGCAAATCCAAAAATCAATTATGGGGTTGGCGCGCTCCTAGGCACCTCTGGTTATCTGAATTCGGGACGTGGTTTTGGTGGCTTGTATTGGGGCATGATCACCTATGGCGACCGCCGCACTAATGTAACTTTGTCAGTAGGTTATGGGCATTTTAACAATGGAGATTACAGTATTAAGCAGAGAGCATGTTATGTACCCGGAACGTATGCTGCTGTGAATGGTGGACCTCCTTCTTATTCTATTCAAGGCTACAAAGAGATCTCCTCAGGTTTCAAAGCTGATGCGCCTATTATTGGCTTCGCAGGTCAGACAAAAGTAGGCAAGAAAGCCAGTTTCATTTATGACTGTATGTTGATTATGGGTAGAAGAGAGGTTAAAGATGGTTATCAATCGTTTCAATATCAATATAATCCTAATACTTGGGATTTAGAGTCTGTAACGATAGGCGAGTGGCAAGATCTTTCTGAGATTAGAACTACAAATATGCTCATCTTGATGCCTGGAATGCGTTTTCAAAGGAGTGAAAATAAAGCTTTCCAAATAAGTTTGGCGGGCGTCATTACACAAGATATTTCATTCCCTTTGCCAATGGCGAGTTGGTTTTATAAGTTCTAGGTCGGTATATGCGTAATTACAAAGAGTCTATGTAATTTTACCTCAACTCAAAACCCGATCTATATGAGCCTGTTGCTCATCTTATTTATTTTTAAATCATGGTGGCTGTCTATCTTGGCAGCCTCCATTTTTTTATTACTAGTTCTCGTTTTTATCAGACGTAGAATCGAAACTTCGCGTAGAAATCAGGTTCGTCTTGAGGTTAAAATTGCAGAACGCACCAAAGAAATTCGCCTTCAAAAGACTAAAATTGAAGAGCAAAAGCGTTTGTTAGAGCAAGAAAAACACAAAGTTGAGGAACAACAAGCCCTACTTCAAAAAGAAAAAGACCGCACCGAACAATGGTTGCTCAACACCTTACCTTCTCAAGTTGTTATTGAACTCAAGCGCAATGGCAAAGTAAAAGCACAGGGTTTCAAGCAAGTTTCAATCATGTTTACCGATGTGGTAGGTTTTACCCGCATTTCGGAATCCATGGCGCCAAGCCGGATTGTCTCGAAGTTAGACATGCTTTTTCAGAAATTTGATGAAATCATCCAGGCCAATAACTTAGAGAAAATCAAAACCATCGGCGATGCGTATATGTGTGCGGGTGGGGTGCCAGTCGAAAACTCGACCAATCCGATAGACGCTTGTTGTGCTGCTTTGCAGATCCAAGCGTTTATGGATAAACTCAAGTACGAGGCCATCGCTGACCACGAAGACTACTGGGAAATTCGCCTTGGCATCAATACCGGGCCTGTTATTGCAGGAATAATCGGAAATATCCGCCTGGCTTACGACGTTTGGGGTTCTTCTGTAAATCTCGCACAGCGCATGGAGATGCTCGGCGAACCCGGCAAGGTGACCATTACCGGCAACACCTTTCAGCAAATCGAACCTTATTTTGAGTGCGACTATAAAGGCAAGGCCCTCACGAAATCACGCACCAAAGTAGACATGTATGTGGTCCAGCGCATCAAGCCTGAACTTTCTGTCAACGGCGAAGGCCTCATCCCCAATTCTCGCTTTGAGGAAATTAAAAAATTACACCATTACAGCTCTATCAAATACTACAAAACAGAGCACCACGTGATGGGTATACTCGAAAAAAACCTAGTGCCGAGTCTTTATTACCACTCAATCAACCACACCAAAGATGTTGTGAAATCTGTAGAGCGCATAGCCTTACTTGAAGGCGTAACAGACGAAGGTCTTTTCTTGCTCAAAACTGCGGCAATTTTTCACGATGCGGGTTTTATTGAACAATACGACCACAACGAGGCTATTGGTGCGCGAATGGCGCAAGAAATTCTGCCAAAGTATGGTTATACAGAGCAACACGTCAAAACGATTGTAGAACTCATTCACGTCACACAAATCCCGCACAAACCCATCAATAAATTGCAAGAAATCATTTGCGATGCCGACCTCGATTATTTAGGCCGTTCCGATTTTGAACAAATTGCCGATAATTTACGCGAAGAGCTCACTGAAATGGGTAAAATCAAGTCCAGAAAAGAGTGGGATGCCATACAAGTGAAGTTTCTCAAACAACACCAATACTTTACCTCTACAGCTATCGGTTTGCGTCAAAAAAAGAAGCAGGAGAATTTAGAAATTGTTCTAGAGCGTTTGGCTTTGGACAACTATTCAGATTAGACTATAAAAAGCGTCCGTTTCGTTGTGGCTTAACCGGCGTTTTTTCTTTCTTTTTGTCAATACTATAGCCATAAGAAAAACTTAAAATGGCGCGGTTCAAGGCGCCAGGGCTCATGATGCGTTGGTCGTACAAATAAGCAACTTCAAGCGAGTGTGGCCCTTTGAAAGTATAAGCAAACCCCGCACTCCACCTAATTCTATTCAAATGATAGCCGGTTTGGCCATCCATTGGCCCAGTAAAAAACTCCATTGATACTTGGGGTTCTAAATCTGTGTTTTGAAGATCGTAGGCAAGACTTGGTTTGATACGAATCGCTTGTCCAAATTCAGGTTCAAAATTAGCAGCTAGTCTGTTGGTCGAATACTGATAACGAAGTCTTAGGCCTACCTGCAACCGTTCGAATTCTTGATTGAATTGTAGGTTTGCGTTTAACCTGTGTTGAAGCGTCATGTTCCCTTCTTGATTTCGGTCATTGATTAGCCGATAATCTATGGATGGACGTAAATACTTATTGATCTTGTATTTGTAGGAAACCTGCGGGAAAATAGTTTGCAAACCCCCAGCGGCATGTCGTGTGGTAAGGTCGAAAGCTAAACTTTGCTTTTTATCGACTTTGTAAGATACACCTGCTTCATTCCAAAGTTGAAAAACGGTACTATTCTGACCCCAACCTAGAATTGGAATGAGCAATAAACTGAAAAAAAGGTGGCGCATGCTTATCTTGTAACGATGATTTCACCCAAATCTTTGGTCTCATTTTTACCAATTTCTATGGTAAATTTGACCGGAACTTTAGTGTAGTAGTCGTCATCGTTGTTGATGATGCTGTTGCCCGTGTTAAATACTTCGTTGTATGCAAAAACAGTGTAAGTTCCGGGAAATAGAAAGTTGAAACTAAAGGTGCCATCGTAATTGCATTCAACTTTGTCGTCAAAAATGCTGTCTTGTGTGCCGTAGACAATATAGACATCTTCAGTTGCTCCTGAATAACTTACTGTTTGGGCCAAAGCACCATTGATGTAAAGCTTTTCATTAATGGTGAGTTTGCCAGTTATTTTACTTCGACCACCTTGGCCTTCGTATTTTTTACAACCGTTTAAACCTAGCCCCAAAATGACAATCGTAATTAATATGCTGAGTCTTTTCATGTTTTTTTTCGCAATGTTAATAAAAAAACAACTTTTCTCAAGTTCTTGCGTTTGTTTGTTTGGATAAAAATTGATATTTCAGTAATATTGGTACCGCTAAAACAAGCTAAATGAAACACTTACTACTCTCCATACTTTTTCTCTTTCCGGCACTTGTATTTTCGCAAGTAGTGGTCAATGAATATTCTTGTTCAAATGTTACCGGACCTACCGATGCCTTTGGTGAAAGAGAAGATTGGATTGAGCTTTACAACACTACCGCAGCGTCTGTAGACCTAACAGGTTGGTACCTTTCAGACAAAGCAACAAACTTAACTAAATGGCAAATTCCTAGTGGTAACATCACCGCCAACGGTTTTAAGATGGTTTTTTGTTCCAAAAGAAACCTAGTTTCAGGTAACCAATACCATCCTAATTTTAATTTATCCCAAACCGAGGGCGACTGGATTATCCTCTCGAATCCTTCAGCAGTAGTAGTTGATTCCTTTAAAATTGTTCACCTCACCAAATCCAACCATTCAGTGGGGCGTTCGAGCAATGGCGCAAATGATTTTAAATTATTTACCACGCCAACGCCTAATGCCAACAATGCTGGCGGCGTTAATTTCTACCCACCCAAACCTGTTTTCAGCTTGGCACCAGGTTTTTATTCAGGGGCCCAGACCATTAGCATAACTTGTGCCGACCCAACGGCCACCATTCGCTATACTTTAGACGGTTCAGATCCGATAGCTACATCCACGGCATACAGCGGCCCAATCAATATAACCACCACCAAAGTTTTGCGTGCAACAGCATTCGGAACAACCCTTTCTTCATTTACCGAAACAAACACTTATTTTATCAATGTCACCCATACCATACCTGTCGTTTCAGTTTGTAGTCAAGGGGTGTTTTCACTTGTTGCAAACGGAAGCCAGAACCCGCCCAACCGAATAGGGTCGTTTGAACTTTTTGAGCAAGACGGCACGTTTATCGATGAATCTGAAGGAGATTTCAACAAGCATGGCAATGACTCCTGGGCTTACGCCCAAAGAGGCTTTGACTTTGTTTGTAGAGATCAATACGGTCACAACGGAGACCTCGAACACGAAATATTCCCAGAAAAAAACCGCGACAGATTTCAAAGAGTCATCTTGAAACCAGGAGCGAGTGACAATTACCCATTTGAACAAGGAGCTCATATCAGAGATGCTTTTATCCATACGCTCTCTATCCGTGCCGACATGAAGCTCGACGAACGCACTTGGCGCCCTGCAATAGTTTACTTAAATGGCAGCTATTGGGGAGTTTATGAAATCCGTGAAAAAGCTGATGACCACGATTACGCAGATGAATATTATGGCCAGGACAAATACAATATGCATTACCTCAAAACGTGGGGCGGAACATGGCAAGAATACGGCGCGCCAAATGCACAACCAAGTTGGAATGCTCTGCGCAATTATATCCTGACCAATAACATGAGTAATCCAGCAAATTTCAATTATGTTGATTCTTTGCTTAGTTGGAAATCTCTTGCCGATTACTTTATGATCAATTCTTACACAGTTAATCAAGACTGGCTCAATTGGAATACAGCTTGGTGGCGAGGCTTAGACACCACCGGTGACCACAAAAAATGGGGTTATGCACTCTGGGACATGGATGCCACTTTCGGTCATTACATCAATTACACAGGAATTCCAGACCCAAGTGCCAATGCCGATCCTTGTAATGCAGAAAACCTACCTAATCCAGGTGGGCAAGGACACACCGATATCCTTGAAAAGCTCATTAATGAAAATCCAGAAGTTGAGCAATATTATATCACCCGATACATCGACCTCATCAATACTTCATTTAGTTGTGTAAGTATGCTTGCTTTACTCGACAGTATGGTCAATGAAATTGCTCCAGAAATGACCGCGCATTGTGCCAAATGGGGTGGCAACTACAATGGGTGGCAATCGAGGGTAACACAACTGCGTAATTTTATCAATCAGCGCTGTCTGGCAATGGAACAAGGCCTCATAGATTGTTATCAATTATCTGGTCCTTTTGCAACCACCTTTGATGTAAGCCCTGCGGGTGCAGGAACTATTCAAGTGAATTCCATCAATCCGCCTTCTTATCCTTGGACAACGAGTTATTTTGGCGGCGTTCAAACGCTATTAGAACCCAACGCTAATCCTGGTTTTATGTTTAGTCATTGGACAGTTACTACCGGGCCTCTTGGCTTGCCATCTACAACAGCAAATAACTTCATTAATATCAACGGCCCAGAAACCATTGTAGCAGTTTTTGTACCAGACGTACCAGATTTAGATGGTGATGGCTGCTTAAATGTCGATGAAAATTTATTAGGAACCGATCCTAATAACCCAGACACCGATGGAGACGGCGAAAACGATTGTGCCGAAATCGGCAATATTGGTGCTCCAACCGACACCGATGGCGACGGCATCATCGACGCATTGGAATCTTCTATCACCGACACCGATGGCGATGGTGTGTCAGACGAGCTCGATCCTGCTAATACAGATCCTTGTATACCAAATCCAAATGCCGGCCCTTGTGACCAAGACGGCGATGGCCTTACCAATAGCCAAGAAAATGCGGCTGGCACAAACACCACTAATCCTGATACCGATGGCGATGGCCTGACCGATGGCGCTGAGGTAACTAACGGCTCAGATCCACTCAATCCATGCGATCCTGACGACACCTTACCTGGTTGCCAAATTGACACCGATTTCGATGGTCTTACTGACGCCCAAGAAGGCGTGCTGGGCACCAATCCACTCAACGCAGACACCGATGGCGATGGCATCAACGATGGCACGGAGGTAACCAATGGGTCCAATCCGCTCGATCCTTGCGACCCTGATGGCAGCAGCCCTGAGTGCGCAACAGGAATTTTCTTTCCGACTGCGTTTTCACCTAATGGTGTAGGGAATGGACTCAATGAGGTATACCAAATTATTGCAGGTAAAGACATCGCCGCAATTAATTTTAAAGTGGTTGACCGCTGGGGCAACTTGGTATACTCTTCTACAAATAAACTTTTCAAATGGGACGGCTCACACAAAGACAAACCTTGCAACAGCGGAGTCTACGCTTATGTTTGCGATGTCACGTATGAGAATGGCAGCACCAAGAAGTTTACAGGTAACATTACGTTAATCCGATAAGCATGCGTTTAAAATTGAGCCTTGTCTCTTTGGTATTGACCTTTTCCCTCAGTCAGGGTGGTTTGCTTCTTGCCCAAGATTTTCATCTGACGCAAGCTGACCGGAGTATCCCATTTTTGAACCCTGCATTTGTAGGGACTTATAAAGGCTTTGAAAAACTCACCTTGCTCAATCGCAATCAATGGATTGGTTCTGGCACCCAATTTTTGACGAGCTACGGTATGGCAGAATTTACGCCGGGCCGAACGCGCCAATCTGATCGTGCTTACGCAGGCCTTGCCGCTTCTTTTGGCAACGATGTAGGCGGAGACTCCCGCATGACCCAAAAGTCTTTTGGAATCACAGCAAGTGGCCACCTCCCTCTGGCCAAAGGCCATTGGTTAGATGCTGGTATACAAACAGCAATTCAACAACGCAGTGCTGATTTCAGCAAATTACTTTACTACTCCCAATGGAATGGCAGCACGCTTGACCCTAGTATTTATTCTGGTGAAGAAAACGACTTTGTTAATTTTGCGTTTGTCGATGCAAGTTTGGGAATGGCTTACCGTTTTGAACCCAATCAGCGGGGCGAACTGCGCAACGGCCAATGGTCTTTGCAAACGGGTTTCTCTTTACAGCACGTGAACCGCCCTCGCTTGCAATACAATACGCTTTCCGCCGATCGGCTTTATCAAAAAGCGGTTGCGTATACCTGTTTTTCTTTGGGTCTGAACGAAGTTTCTGCTTTGCAACTCTCGCTCACGCATTTGCGCCAAGGAGGGCACTCCGAAACCATGTTAGGAGCTATTTACCGCATGAAACTCCGAGGAAGCTCGCAGGTAACCAACGAAGTTAGCACACGCTTTTTAAGTACGGGACTATATTTTAGATCTACGGCAGCAATTGCACCTTATGTAGCCATTGATCTTGGCGCCTTTGATTTTGGATTTTCCTATGATGCTGATTTAGGTGCTGCGTCGTCTGTTTTCAGACACTCAGTAGAATTGAATCTATCCTATACATTTTTGAAGAAGTCTGCCTTTAAAGGTAGCCGTTTGCGCTAAGAAAATTTTGCCATTGTGCGGCTTGTTCTTTGTTCATGACTCTTGGCATCTTGTTTTGAGCTCCGAGTTTTCCAATACTTTCTAAATAGGTATAAAAAATCTTTGTAGGCAAAAGTTGAAGACTTGGCATGGGCATGTTGTGCTTGCGCACATAAGCGTAATCGTCATTGATGACCTGCAGTGCAGCATCAATTTCTGAAATGATATTTTCATCTGCTTTCTGTTCATCACAACCAATATACCAACAGTGTTGTAGACCTTCTTCATTGGCATGGATGGTATATTCTGAAAAAGAAAGCTTATGTTGGGTAGAGACTTCTTTGAGGGCCTGATTGATATTATCTAAGGATAGATGCTCTCCGCAAAGGCTTAAAAATTGCTTGATTCTGCCGGAAATAGTGATTTCGTGTGTGGTGGTGTCTGTAAATCTGACTAGATCACCGATCATGTAACGCCACAGCCCAGCGTTTGTACTAATCACCATTGCGTAGTCGATTCCTGGCTTCACCTCACTGATGGTGTAGGCTTTGTGTTTGTTTTTGAGTTCGCCAGATTCAGTAAAATACTCTGAATTGAAAGGGATAAATTCAAAGAAGATGCTATTATTCATTAAGAGCGTCATTCCTTTTCTTTTTGGGCTTGTTTGGTAGCCAAAATAACCCTCGCTTGCCAAATAGGTGTCTAGTAGCACAACAGGTTTGCCAGATACCTTCTGAAGCCTTTCCACGAAGGGGTCCATATAAACACCCCCGTGAACATAAACCTGAAAGTTAGGCCAGATTTCATGGATGTTTTGGAGTTTGTAATGTTGTACAATTTCTTCTAAAAGCAACACGCACCAACTCGGAATTCCGGCCATGATGCCGATGTCCCATTTTGGTGCTTCTTGAACCATTAAAGGGAGTTTGGCCTTCCAGTCTTTTAGATTGGTGATTTTTTTATTTGGTTTGGTAAATGGAGCAGCAATGAGGGAGGTATGTTTCTTAAGAATACCACTCAAGTCACCTTCATAATGCTGGTCGATTTTTTTCAATTTGGTGGATCCACCAACAGCGAGCACCTTTGCACTATAGAAAGAGTCGGGTAAATTCAATTCGTGAAGAATAGAAAATTGGCGCAAAGAAACCCGTTGAAATGAGCGGATCATTTCGGTAGAAACCGGAATTCTCTTACTTGGCGCACCTGTTGTCCCAGAAGACAATGCGAAGTATTTGATGCGCCCTGGCCAAATTTGGTCTTTCTTCCCATTGATTGTTGCTGCGAGCCAATTTGTATAAAATGCTTCGTATTCTGTGATGGGTACGTTTTGTTGATACCTCGAAACGAGGTCACTTTTTTGAAGAATTGCTGCAAATTGGTATTGTTGCCCGAACGCGGTTTTTTTGGCGTGTTCGATATTTTGACGCAATGCTTCTAGCTGTTGTTTGTAGTCTGCGCTCGCGCGTGAAATCCGCTTGAAACTTATTGCTGTACTGCGCTGTATGAGCTTACCAATTATCGGCATTTGTTAGGAAGCATTTTTAGTATTGGCTTCACACAAAAATAAAGAGAAAACTAGTGCGTTCTTACTGCACTTTGTTTTAAATTTGTAAAAAACTCGACTATGCAAACCAAAAACTTCATTGTTCCTCACGACTTTACCGCTGTAGCAGACATCGCCTTACAACACGCTATTGCCACTGCCAAACCACTAGGTGCTGAAATTCAAGTACTTCATGTGGTTTCAAAAGAAGCTCAAATTCCAGAAGCTCTTGCGCAATTAGAGAATATCATCGGAGGTTTTGAGCATGAAGGAGTGCAACTCAAGCCAAATGTGCGCATCGGAAGCATTTTCGAAGACATCGGCGCATTTGCTGCCGAGCATCAGGCTGAACTCATCGTTATGGGCACCCACGGCGCTCACGGTTGGCAACACATCACTGGTAGCCGTGCACTCAAAGTAGTCACCAGTTCTCAAGTTCCTTTTATCATTGTCCAAGAAAAAGCAGTAAAAGCTAGTGGCTACGACTCCATCGTTGTGCCAATGGACCTCCACAAAGAAACCAAACAAAAGCTTTCTATTGTAGCTAATTTGGCTCAATACTTCAATTCAAAAGTACACGTAGTTACCCCAGACGAAACCGACGAGTTCCTGCATCACCAAGTTCGATCCAACATTACTTTCTCTGAGTCTTTTTTCAAGGACCGAGGCATCGAAATGACTAGCGCAGTTGTACCGAGTTCTGGCTTTGATAAAGAAGTTGTGAAATACGCAGTAAGTGTAGACGCAGACCTCATTGCCATCATGAATCTTCAACGCAACAACCTATTTACTGCGCTTACGAGCAACCACGAGCAATACATCATTACCAATGATGCACTCATCCCAACATTGATTGTCAATCCGATACACCTTGGTTCGGACTACAGCAATATGTTCTCGATGTAAGCATGTCTAAACTCATCACGTTACACGAGTTTATTGTCACTAAGCAAAAAGATTTCCCATTTGCAAGTGGAGAACTTTCCCGTTTGTTACACGACATCTCCTTGGCTGCCAAAATAGTCAGCAACGATGTCCGTAAGGCAGGTTTAGTGGACCACATACTTGGCGCCCAAGGCGGTCAAAATGTGCAAGGTGAAGAGCAACAAAAATTAGATGTCGTAGCCGACGAAGCCTTCATTCGTGCTTTTCAAAATGGCGGAGAAGTTTGCGGCATCGCCTCTGAAGAAAACGACGACTTCCTCGCCTTTGAATCCGAAAGCGCTCAAAATGCACACTATGTGGTTTTGTTTGATCCGCTAGATGGCTCTTCTAACATAGACGTCAATGTATCTATTGGTACCATTTTCTCTATTTACCGACGTGTTTCAGCAGTCGGAACACCCGCAACGCTCCAAGACATGCTCCAAGCTGGCACCCAACAGGTTGCAGCGGGCTACGTGCTCTACGGTTCATCCACCATTTTAGTTTATACCACGGGTAAAGGTGTCAATGGCTTTACACTAGACCCTTCAGTTGGCGAGTTTTTCTTATCGCACCCCAATATGCAAATGCCAGAAAATGGCAGGTTGTATTCCGTAAATGAAGGCAATTTAAACGATTTCGATCCGCAGTTGCGCGCTTACCTAGCCTATTGTCAATCCAATGACAACCAAACAGGCAAACCGTATTCAGGTCGATATATCGGCTCTCTAGTTGCTGATTTTCACCGCAACCTGATCAAAGGTGGTATTTATATATATCCAACTGTTCCATCAGCCCCACAAGGGCGCTTGCGCTTGCTTTATGAGTGCAATCCGTTGGCTTTCATTGCCGAACAAGCAGGTGGCCTGGCAACCGACGGCAAACAACGTATTTTGGATATCGAGCCAACGGCACTTCACCAACGAGTTGGCTTGTATATTGGCTCTAAGCTAATGGTAGAAAAAGCAATGGGCTTGCTTTAAGAGTTCGAAGCTTTCAGATTAATGGTGTAGTCCATCTCTACAATTCCAGCTCCTGGTTCTTTATTGTATTTTACTTCGCGCTTGATGCGCTCTTTGATGTCGTTGATGGTGCGGTCATCTACGCAAGTAGTTACCGATTTGATCGAGCGAACACCTACAACTTGCCCTTCGGCATTGACCTGTACTTTAAAACCGATGCGGCAGTCGAAGTCGTTTTCATATCTTGGTAAGTTCACATTGTTTTGGCGAATTCTTCCTTTGCCAGAGCCTCTGCCATTTCCAATGCCGTCTCCATCGCCGTTTCCTGAGCCAGGTCCGCCAAAAGGACCGTTTCCTGAGCCATTTCCGTTGCCACTGCCGCCATTAAATAAGTTGGTGCTGCGCGACGTGGTAGACGTGCCGTTTGTTCCGTTCTGAGAATTCTGGTTGTTGGAATTACCGCTATTGTGCGTAAAGTCACTTTGTCTGGAAGTAGCAACCCTTTCTGTTTGCTCCGCAGGTGGCGCTATACGGCCAGAACCTGGGCTACCACCACCACGAGAGCCACCCGCGGCTTCCTCGAGCTCTACGTTGTCTATCTGAAATTCTTCAATGACTTCATCAGAGCGCAAAGGAGGGGTATCAACAAGCTGATCGGGGCGCGCATCGAACTTAATGATGATGGCTAAAAGCAATAAACTCACCAACCAAACGGAAGTATAGACCAATGATTTTTTAGCGTCTTCACGTGCGCTGCTTAACTCTAATTGTAACTTATCCATAGCTTGTAAATTTGTGCTCGAAAGAATAATGCCTATCCTTCTTTGGTAGCAATGATCATTTTGAGGTCGTTGAGCATTCCTATCTTAAGAAGGTCAACGAGCTCTTGAACTTGTGCATCAAAAGGCAAACGCAAAATAACGGTGTTGTCGCCTAGTTTTTTGGTCTCGCCGATTAGAACTCCTTCAAGTTGATCTAAAGCGATTTCGTCGTTATTCACAAAGAAATGACGCTGTTGATTTTCATCGAACTTCACGGTTAAAGTAACGTGCTGTTGTTGGGTCTTTTCGTTGGCATCTGACTTAGGCAATGGAACTTTGATGACGTTCGGATTGGCTAAAGTAGAGATGATCAAAAAGAACAGGAGCAAGAAGAACATGATGTCGCTCAAAGCAGAAGTAGCCACCTCTGCATGGAACCTTCTATTTCGCTTTATGGCCATTTTTCGAGCTAATTAATTTGACAAATTCTAAATTGACTTTTTGAATGGCAAGTGCATAATTATCGATAAGTCCATTGAGGAGGTGGTAGGCAGTGAAGGCTAAAATACCTACAACTAAACCAGAGCCAGAGGAGATCATTTTTTCATACAAACCACCCGAGATATTACCAATTGATACGTTTTCAGAGATCGAGATGCTGTAGAAAATTTTGATAACACCAGAGATGGTGCCAATAAAACCAAGTGTTGGAGCAATACCTGCAATTAGCCCTAAATGGTTGATGTTTTTTTCCATTTTACCAATTTCAATATTGGCTACTTTTTCCATGTTGGCTTCAATTTGTGGAATTGGTCGACCAATGGATTGAAACCCTTCGTTTACGACAGTGCCAAAAGAAGTTTGATCTCTATTCAAATTTGAAATTGCTTCAGAATTGATGCTTTTGCTTTCTTCATCGGTAATTCCTACCTTATTTAATCGCTCCCAATATGGCTGAATTTCCTGAATTAAATTTTGATTTTGTTTGGTCATGCGGCGGATGTATAAAAAGCGCTCAACTGCCACATAGGTAGTGTAAAACAATAAGAGTACAATCGGAATTAAGAAGACCCCACCTTTCATGAGGAAGTCGATTGCTGAAATTTCTTCGACAGTTTTAAAAGATTCTTCGGTGGCTGCTTCGGCTACTTGTGCGCTCAAAACTCCTGCGCTCATTAAGAACGCTGCTGCTAATGTGTATTTTACAGAAAACTTCATATTTGGGTTCTATTTTGGTACGCTAAAATTAGTCATTGAGAATAGGCTGCTTGCTGATTTTATTTGGAGATATTCACACTGAATTGTTATTTGTAACGTTATTGCCCGAAAACGTCACAAAATCTTTCGCTCCGCGGATACTTTACGTAATTTTGCAGCCCGCTATGGAACTGAACACCTTTATCAAAACCCTTGCCAAACATCCAGCACTTGATAGGAGTGCTGCTGCCTTGCAAACTACCAACGCCAGATTGCATTGGAAGGGCATGGTAGGTTCGGCCAAATCCTTACTATCCTTGATG
Source organism: Cryomorphaceae bacterium (assembly GCA_027490665.1). Classification (GTDB taxonomy): domain Bacteria; phylum Bacteroidota; class Bacteroidia; order Flavobacteriales_D; family Crocinitomicaceae; genus UBA952. The sequence goes on from JAIXXP010000116.1 coordinate 40,736, forward strand.
GTGGCGCAACAAGTTCCGGGTACTCACTTGTTCATTCTTTCCGATAAAGAAGAAGCAGCTTATTTCCTCAACGACTTCGAGGGCCTTTTTCCTGACGACAAACGCATTTTATTTTATCCAGCGTCTTATCGGGTTCCTTACCAACAAGAGCAGACCGACAACTCAAATGTTGTAGCTAGGGCCGAGGTCTTAGAAAAGCTCAGCGACAAACAAAATACTTGGGTAGTTACTTATCCAGAAGCGCTTTTTGAGAAAATTCCGACGAAAAAGAATTTGGTCAAGCACACCATGCGCTTAGAGGTGTCCAAAACTTACAGCACTGATTTTCTAAATGATTTGCTTTTGGAATATCAGTTTGACCGCGTAGATTTCGTTTATGAGCCAGGTCAATTTTCCATAAGAGGTGGTATTTTAGATGTATTTTCTTTCGCCAATGAGCATCCGTTTCGGATCGAGTTTTTTGGCGATGAGGTAGAGAGCATCCGTACTTTTGATGCGGCCAGTCAGCTTTCTATTGCTAGTCATCAATTTTTTAATGTTGTACCCAATATTCAATCGGGCCAAAGTTTAGAAATTCAAGAAACACTTCTCGGTTTTGTAGGCAGCCAGACCATTTGCTGGATGGCCGATGTACAACGCACCTATGACGTCTTGAAACGTGAATACGAACGTGCAGTTGAAATTCATAGCAAACACGACGGCCCAGTGCAGTATGCTTTGCCACAAGACAAATTTGTATCACACCTCGCTTTTGAAGAGCAACTAGCAGCACACCGTGTCATAGAATACGGTCCAGTTTTTCATTTCAAGGCGAGCCATACTGAAACCTTTGATTGTATTCCGCAGCCAAGTTTCAATAAAGATTTTGAGCGTCTCAATACCGATTTAAAAGCGCGCAAGGCCGAAGGATATCAAAACCTGATTTTCTCTAACCAACCGCGTCAGGTAGAGCGTTTGTATCAAATTTTTAGTGACATCGGCGAAGAAGGCGAGTTTAGTGCACTGCCAATAGCGCTGCACGAAGGTTTCATCTTTCCCTCGCTCAAATTGGTGTGCTATACCGATCACCAACTTTTTGAGCGCTACCACCGTTTCCGTTTGAAAGAAGGTTTCAAGCAAGCCAAACAAGCACTTACGCTTAAAGAAATTTACCAACTTCAGAAAGGTGATTACGTTACCCATATTGACCACGGTGTGGGTCAATTTTCTGGTTTGGAAACCATAGATGTCAATGGCAAACCCCAAGAAGCCATTCGTTTGGTCTATAAAGATGGCGACGTACTTTATGTTGGCATTCACTCCTTGCACCGCATTTCAAAGTTTACTGGCAAAGAGGGCAGTGCGCCAACGCTCAACAAACTCGGTACTCAAGCGTGGTCAAATTTAAAGAACAAGACCAAAAAGAAAATCAAAGAACTTGCGTTTGACCTCATAAAGCTTTACGCCCAAAGACGCAGCAAACCCGGTTTTTCTTTCGCACCAGATAGCTATTTGCAAAATGAGCTTGAGGCATCTTTCATGTTTGAAGACACCCCAGATCAGTACAAAGCAACCCAAGACATCAAACGCGACATGGAAGCACCCCGGCCAATGGATCGCTTGGTTTGTGGCGACGTTGGTTTTGGTAAAACAGAAGTGGCTATCCGTGCAGCATTCAAGGCGGTTACTGACTCCAAACAAGTAGCTGTTTTGGTCCCAACTACCATATTATCGTTGCAGCATTACCGCAGCTTTAAAGCCAGACTTTCTAGTTTTCCGGTTACCGTAGATTACATCAACCGCTTTAAGTCCGCTAAAGAAATTACTGAAACACTCAAGAAACTCGCGGCAGGCCAAATCGATATCTTAATTGGTACGCATGCGTTGGTTGCCGAACGGGTCAAGTTCAAGGACCTCGGCCTCATGATCATCGACGAAGAGCAAAAGTTTGGCGTTGCTGTCAAGGACAAACTCAAAACACTTCGCACCACAGTTGATACCCTCACCCTTACCGCAACACCAATACCACGCACCTTACAATTTTCTTTGATGGGTGCCCGCGACCTCAGCATCATTAATACGCCGCCGCCAAATCGCCAGCCTGTATTGACCGATATTATTTCTTTTAACGAAGAACAAATCCGCGATGCCATTGCATATGAAGTAGGGCGCGGAGGCCAAGTGTTTTTTGTCAATAACCGGCTTTCCAATATCAAAGAACTCTCCGGCATGATCCAACGTTTGTGCCCAGGCGTGAGAGTTGGTATTGGCCATGGCCAAATGGATGGAAAACAACTCGAAAAAATCATGATGGATTTCATCGAAGGTGCTTACGACGTTTTACTGGCCACCACCATTATAGAGTCGGGTATAGACATCTCTAATGCCAATACCATCATCATCAACGATGCGCATCAGTTTGGCTTAAGCGACCTCCACCAATTAAGAGGAAGGGTAGGTCGCAGTAACAAAAAAGGATTTTGCTACCTCATCGCCCCAAAATTCAGCATAATGACCTCAGAGGCGCGCAAGCGCTTAGAAGCGCTGGTTCAATTTTCAGATTTAGGTTCGGGCTTCAATATTGCCATGAAAGACCTCGACATACGCGGTGCTGGCAATATGCTAGGTGGTGAACAAAGTGGTTTCATTGCTGAAATTGGTTTTGAGATGTATCAAAAAATCCTCAACGAGGCCATGCAAGAGCTGCGCGAAAGCGAATACAAAGAACTTTTTGATGACCGCGTTACAGATCAGTTCAATGGTTTTGTCCAAGACTGTGTCTTTGAAACTGACATGGAAGTACGCATCCCTGATCAATACGTCAATCAGGTCGCAGAGCGCTTGAGTTTATATCAGGCCATGGACAACCTCAAAGACAAAGAAGAGCTCGCTGCGTTTAGTTTGCAATTACAAGACCGCTTTGGGCCCTTACCAAAAGAGGTGAAGGAACTTTTGTTCTCCTTTGAATTGCGTTGGTTGGCCGAATCCATGGGCTTGGAACGTTTGGTGCTCAAATCCGAAAAAATGGTGGGGCACTTTATTGCCAACCCACAATCGCCATTCTATGAAACTGATCAATTTCAAGTTATCCTCAACAAAATACTCTCACAACCAGCAGGTTACCGACTTGTTCAAAAAGACGACAAATTGAGGCTAGTCATTGAACCGATCCGTCATATCAAAGACGCATTTGAGAAATTGCAAGCGCTCAAAGACAGCTAAAAAGCTTGTCCTATCGACTAAATTGTGTTTACTTGACTTACGTCAATAGATATTTAATTGCTTTGTTGCAACTTTGTATCCATTAATTTGTTTAAACAGTAATCTAAAAATTTAAAAAATGAAAAACGTAGTTATCGGTTTCGTAGGCGCATTTGCCTTATTCTCTTTTGTTGCTTCACAAGCTGGTCTTTGGTCAGTTGATGGCGCGCACTCCCGTTTGGGCTTTACCATTCTTCATAATGGCATCACAAATGTTCATGGTAACTTTGATAAGTTCACCATGGAAGTGACCACACCTAACGAAGATTTCAACGGTGCAACCATTGTTTTAAACGCAGAAGCAGCTTCTGTTAACACTGGTATCGAAGCGCGTGACAACCACTTGCGCACAGCAGATTGTTTTGATGCAGAAAAATTTCCAGCAATTTCTTTTAAAAGTACTGCTGTAAAAGAAACCAAAACAAAAGGAACTTACACAGTAGAAGGCGACCTTACCATGCACGGTGTCACTAAAAAAGTAGTTTTCAATGGTGTACATACCGGAAACAGCAAAAATTACAAAGGCACTCCAGTTGCTGGTTTGCAAATTAGTGGTGTAGTAAAGCGCTCTGAGTTTGGAATGGGTGAAGTAAGCCCAGGCTTGGCAGATGAAGTAAAATTACAAGCTGATTTAGAAATCGCTAAAAACTAACTTTGATGAGAAGCTACGCATTTTTAATCTTCTTTTTCGCTGCTTTAACAAGTGTTGCTCAGCAATACAAACTTGCTGACGGACACAAAATTTCTTTCTCAAACCCAGATGTTAGTGGAACGTTTGATGATCTTACCGCTGCTTCGCTTGTTTTTGATGAGACCAAACTTTCAAGTTCAAAACTCAATTTCAAAATTGAAGTAGGTTCGATCAATACCGGTAACGGCCTAATGAATAAGCACGCTAAAGGTGAAGAATGGTTCAATGCTGAGAAATACCCTTATATCGAATTTACGTCTTCAAAGATCGAAAAGACGAGTGAGGGCTACAAAGCAACTGGCAAATTACAAATGCATGGTGTATCCAAAGAAATCAGCATTCCGTTTACTTTTTCCAAAAAAGGTTCTAAAGGAACTTTTATTGCTAAATTTAGCGTAGACCGCACTGATTATCAGGTGGGAAAAAAGAATGGCGGCGTTGCTGATACCATTAAAATTACAGCAACGATTCCAGTAGATAAAAAATAGAATTATGAAACGCGTCCTTATTTTCAGCCTGATCATCGCCACGTTATCTTCTTCTGTAATTGGTTTTTTTCTCAATTACTTTTATGCATTTGAGTTTGATCAAACCATCAAAATCCTACCCATTTGGAAGGTAGTATTCGTTTACTTTTTATTGGCTTTGAGTTTTTCACTTTTGGCATATTTCGTCGAGAGCAAATGGAACAACAGGGGTCTTTTTGTTATAAACGCAGCGATAAGTTTTTTTGCTGTTGCTTCGATGGGCTTTCCATTGAAATACACCAACACAGAAATTGATACCACTTTTTTACCTATTGTTGCCATTCCATGTTTATTTGTTTTGCCATTAATTTGGATGTCGTTTCAACCCATTATTTTTAATAAAAAGTAGTGCGATTTTGGCATAAATCTTGAAAGGATGCTTCGGCATCCTTTTTTTTTTGGAAAAAACTGCCAAAAAGCACAACGAATTTTTTCGTTTTACGTTAATAAAATGATGTTGCAGCGTATAAGTATTTGGCTATTCTTTATCGGGATTTTTCTTCCACAAGTTTTGCGCGCGCAATTGATTACCAATAATTCTCTGAACCCACAGGGCTTAGTTCAAAATATCCTTCTTGGCAACGGTGTTACGGTCTCGAATGTGACCTACAACGGAAGCCCTGTTGCCATAGCTCAGTTTACTGCGGCCAATACTACCCTTGGCATCAATAGCGGAATTGTCATGACCACCGGCACCACCTTGCCAAATGGCGATGGTCCGCAGGGTCCGAACGATGCTTCCGGCGCTGGTGTCGACAACAACATGGGTGGTTTCAATTTGCTTTCTCAAGCCATTCAAGGCACCCAAACTTACAACGCGGCTATCCTGGAGTTTGACTTCATCCCCTATGCCGATACCGTTCGTTTCAAATATGTCTTTGGTTCAGATGAATATCCAGAATTTGCCCCTCCCAATAACACGACCTACAACGATGTCTTTGGTTTTTTTATCTCAGGCCCAGGAATTACAGGTTTTCAGAATATCGCCAAACTCCCAAACGGTGCGGTGGTTTCGATCAATAATGTAAATACCATCACGAACCCATTCTATTTCGTCAACAATGGCGATGGCAATACGGCTCCTTATAACCAGAGCCCACAATATATTCAGTACGACGGCTTCACAAAAGTATTGGAAGCGGTTTCGCAGGTGCAATGTGGCCAAACGTATCACTTAATTTTAGCTATTGCCGATGTTGGAGACGGCCAATGGGACTCAGGCATCTTTTTGGAAGCCAATAGCCTTTCTACAATTACACCTGTAGAGATTGAACACACGCTTTCTCAGCAAGTTTTTGCCAACCCAGATTGGATGGCGGAGGGCTGCGTCACTACAACGGTTACCCTTACACGTCAGTCTAATCTCAATCAAAACCTGACCATACCTGTGCAACTCAGTGGTACGGCAATCAATGGCCTTGATTACAGCGGTATCCCAGCTAGTATTAATTTTCCTCCTGGGCAAACCACAGTGAGTTTCAACATTCAATCCCTAACCGATGCCTTAGTAGAAGGACTTGAAACCCTCACACTTACTTTTCCAATAACTGATCCTTGTGGCAACGTAACGCCACTTGTGCTCGACCTCTGGATCCAAGACAACCAGCCTATGCAAGTAACTCTAACGAGTTCGCCTATCACTTGTCCTGGAGATCCCGTCACAATTAATTCTCAGATCAGTGGAGGAGTTCAGCCGTATACCTATCAATGGAGTACAGGGCAAAATACTGGTAGCATTACTTTTACTCCGGCAACTTCTCAATCTGTATGGTTGGCTGTCAATGACGCATGTACGGGCATTCCGGCTTATGATACTATTTTGGTTACTGTTCCAGTCTTGAGTCCCTTGACTATTTTAACGAGCCCTGATATCACCGAAATATGTCCTTATATTCCGGCAATGTTAGGCGTACAAGCAAGTGGAGGATCAGGTCAGTATACCTATTTATGGACAACCAACAATGTGTTAAGTAGCACAACTGATTCTTTATTAGTGAATCCAGGAAGTTCAAGTATATACCAGATCACAGTCACAGACAATTGTGGCAATTCCATACAAGATAGCATCAGCTATAACATACTGAGTCCGCCACTTGTTTTGCAAACAAATGGTCCTTTTCAAATTTGTCCGGGCGATAGCGTAGCTCTTTTGGTTACGGCTAGTGGTGGTTATGGTAACTACTATTACAATTGGTCCACAACTGCAACTACACCTCAAATTACCGTTGCACCCCAAAACTCCACCTCTTATTTTGTCCAGGTAAGTGACGAATGTCAAACATTTAGTGTAACGGCTGTTGCCATGGTTCAGGTGGTCAAACCACTGGCTAATTTCTATATCATGAGCCAAGATCCAATGCAAGGTCTGCCTGTTCAATTTGAGAATGCCTCTTTGAATGCGTGGTCTTATACATGGGCTTTTGGCGACGGAAATGGCTCATTTTTAGTCAACCCTATCCATACATATATCCAGCCAGGCGCTTATGAAATTACGCTCATTGCCACCAATCAGGAAGGTTGTATCGATAGTATTTCTAAATGGATTGACATTGCACCCGAACGATATATCTACCTACCAAATTCATTCACACCAGACGGCGACGGCCTCAATGAATATTTCTACGGTCGCTTTATTGGCTTGATGAGCGCACGCTTCTATATTTTTAACCGTTGGGGTGAAGAGGTGTTTTTCTCTGATCAACTCAACTTTGTCTGGGATGCGAGCTATGAAGGCGTACCTGTCCAAGACGGCACCTATACTTGGTACCTGATTTACGAAATTGAGAAAGGTATTTACGAAGACCTATCTGGTCACGTGAATGTAATCCGTTAATTGCTCACCTTAATCATTAGAAATGATCTCAAATAGCTCATTTAAGTTAGGTGAAATGATGATTTCAATACGGCGGTTTTTTGATTTATCGTCTGGGTCAACCGGATGATACTCACTGCGACCTGCGGCCATCATTTGTGTAGCAGCCATATTGGAATTGGCCAACATCAGTTCAACAACTGCGGTTGCACGCAATACTGAAAGCTCCCAGTTGTTTTTTGGTGATACGCTGCTGTTCAATTTATCGGTGTCTGTGTGTCCTTCTACAACAATTTCGAGGTCGCGTTCGGTTTCTAATACGCGAGCTAACTGCACTAATGCTTCTTTTCCTTCGTCTTCTACTTTAGTAGAGCCCGAATTGAAGAGCAATTTCGCTTCTAAACTCACGTAAATTTTACCATTTTTCTGGACAACTGTAAGCCCTTGGTTTTCAAAGTTGCGCAAGGCATTCGCAACTCTCGCTTTGAGCAATTGGATTTTTGCGTCCTTCTTACGGATTGCTTCTTCGAGTTCATTAACGCGTTTTTCACGTTCTTCGAGCAATACTTGCTTTGCTTTGAGTTCTTGATCGAGCTTGAGTAACGCATCTTCTTTGCGCTGTAATTCTTTGGTTTTTTGCTCGAGTTCGGTTTGTAGGGTAGCTGTTTCTTTGGCGCTTAGGCTTTTGAGTTTGTCAAATGAATTTTCAAGCGCTTCATATTGTGCCTCTAACGTTTCTTGTTCGCGCACGAGCAGGCGCATTTGGTTACCTAAGTTATTGGTGTCACCACGCAAGCGACTCACTTCCTTTGCAGCTAAATCGTATTTAGTTTGCAAATCTTTGGAAAGTACTTCGTAGTCACTGCTGCTCTTTTTATACTTAGCAAGCTCTTCGCTGCAATTTTTTTCGCGTTCGAGTAGTTCGTTGTATTTTTTGGAAGGTACACAGGCCGTGAATACCAACGTTGCGAGTAGAGAGAGGAAAAGGAAATTTTTCATGAGCGCTGCTTTTTTTACAAAGTTGTTTTTTAATTGCCAATTGATTTTGGCTTTTTTCTGTTTTTATAAACACTAGATATTGCATAAAGTAACACATTAGGTCAATTTCGTGGCCATCGAGAGTGAATTCCTTACCTTTGCATTATGAGTACTGTAAGGAAAAATCAAAAAAAGTTAACTGAAGCTTTTGAGCTGCTGCAAAAAAACGATGCCGTATCGCTCACAGCTGCATTAAGCATCTATAAAGACCATGGACAAGTGAGTGTGCTCCCGTCCCTATTTAAAACTTTAGAAGGAAGAGAGCGTAGTCAGCAACAAGCCATACTCAGCTTTCTTTCCGATGTCAAAGACACCGATGCCATAGAAGCTTTTGTAACTTACCTTCAGGAGGAGACCAATCCAGAAAACCGAAAATTGGTTTTATCGGCTATTTGGAACTCTAAATTACCTTTTGATGAGCATTTGCCGTTTTTTGTAATGCTCGCTTCGCAAGGAGACTACCTTGAAGCGCTTGATTGCCTTACGATCATAGAAAATATGTCGGGTCCGTTTGATGAATCTCAACTGCTTGAAGCACAGCTTTTACTCAAAGAATATGTGGAGGAACGCGCGCCACAATCAGACCAAAAAGCGCAAATCATGAGTGAAATTGCTTGGTTTGTGAAAGAACAAAACGAAGGCATTGATGCCGACTTGTTAATCGATAACGACTAAATTATGAGCCAAATAGCGCTGCAATCAATGACCGGTTTTGGCAAGGCCAACGGACATTTTAACGATAAAAAAATCTCTATTGAGGTTCGTTCACTCAATTCAAAAGGTCTCGACCTCAATTTAAAAATACCGTCGAGTTACCGCGACCTCGAAACGCCAATTCGCAAATTGGTCACCGAAAAGTTGTTGCGCGGCAAAATGGATTTAGGGATTTATATCGAAAGCCAACAACATCAATTAGCCGGTTTGATCAACGAGCAAGTGGCAACGGCTTATTTTGAAAAGCTCAAATCACTCAATACAACATGGGGCACCAATACCCAAGACTACCTTGCGCTTGTTTTGCGCATGCCTGATGTGCTCACAAGTCAGTATGAAGAACTTTCAGAAGAAGAAACTGAATTTATTTTAAGTTTAGTTGTCGAGGGGTGTAGTCAACTTGAAAAGTTCCGCAGACAAGAAGGCCTTAGCTTGGCTAAGGATTTGACAGCTAATCTAGATGCTATTCAGCAAGAACTGCTTGCAATTGTCCCGTTTGAACAAGAACGAGTTGCGCAGGTAAGAGAGCGCATTCAAAAAGGGCTTGCTTCAATAGATGAAAGCAGGGTAGATGTCAACCGCTTGGAGCAAGAAATGATCTATTATGTAGAAAAACTCGATATTTCTGAGGAAAAGCAACGCTTGCAGCAGCACCTTACCTATTTTACCGAAACGCTCAATCAAGATGCATCGGGCAAAAAATTAGGTTTCATCGCTCAAGAAATGGGTAGAGAAATCAATACATTGGGCAGCAAATGCAATCATTCAGAAATTCAAAGAAGGGTGGTTGTGATGAAAGATCACCTCGAAAAAATCAAAGAACAAGTTCTAAACGCCTTATAGCATGAACACCCAACCAAGTATTGTTATCTCAGCTCCTTCTGGCGCAGGTAAATCAACAATTGTTGGCGCCTTACTTGCGAAATATCCGCAGCTAGCGTTCTCGATATCTGCTTGCTCGCGCCCACCACGAGGCCAAGAACAAAATGGTGTGCATTATTACTTTTTGGACCCATCCGAATTCAAATACAAAATAAGCGAAGGTGCATTTTTTGAATGGGAAGAGGTCTATGAAGGGATGTATTATGGCACGCTTCATGCCGAACTTGAGCGTATTTGGTCCGAAGGAAAAGTTGTTGTTTTTGATATCGATGTCATTGGTGGCCTTAATGTTAAGAATAAACTCAAAGACGCTGCCGTCTCCATTTTTATTCAGCCGCCTAGTATTGCAGTCTTAGAAGAGCGCCTGCGCAAGCGTCAAACTGATACTGAAGAAAAAATACAGGTTCGTTTGGCGAAGGCCGAGGAAGAGATGAGCCATGCGCATGATTTTGACCATGTGATCGTGAATGATGACCTCACCAAAGCGATTGCTGAGGTAGAACAAATTGTGCTCCAATTGATCAGAAAATGAAAATAGGCCTTTTTTTTGGAACTTTTAATCCAATTCATGTAGGACACCTCATCATTGCCAATTACATGGCCCAACACCCTGACATCGATCAGGTTTGGTTAGTGGTGACGCCACATAATCCACACAAAGAAAAATCTACCTTATTGGCAGATTATTTGCGTCTTGATATGGTCCGTGATGCCATCTACGATTGTCCACAGCTCAAAGTAAGCGATATAGAATTCCATTTAGCCAAACCAAATTACACGATTTCGACCTTAACGCATTTGCAAGAAAAATATCCAAATGATGAATTCAGTTTGCTGCTTGGCGCCGATAACCTGAGGTCATTTCAGAAGTGGTACAATTGGGAGCAAATTCTTGCCCATCACAAACTTTATGTTTATCCAAGAATTGCTGCAGCTGAGTTGAACGTATCCGATGAGTTGAGCAAGCACCCCAATATTGAGCTTGTCAAGGACGTTCCTATTCTAGGTATTAGCGCCAGCTTCGTGAGAACCCAATTGGCAGCGGGCAAAGATTGCAGCTTTTTACTCACCGATCCTGTTGTTAAATTCATAGCAGATCGCCGTTTGTACCAAAAATAAGGCATAAAAAAAGGGGAGTTGCCTCCCCTTCACATATGATTTTGCTAAACTTAAAGTTTAACAAATTTTTGTTGTTGGGTTCCAAATGCATCAGAAACCTCGATGAGGTAAGTACCATTAGAGAGTTTCGTAAGGTCAAAAGAAGTTGTAGATGAAGTTGTTTCAATAACTTCAATAACTTTTCCTGTGAGGTCACGAAGGATGATGGTAGAAGAACTACCGTTTAACAAGCCGCTTACTGTGATAGTTGTGTTTGCTGGATTTGGCTCCAAGCTAATTGGATTGATGATTTGTTCAATTTGGCCACCTGAACCCACTACAATTTTGTAGCCATCAAAAGAAACTGATTGGGTAACTGGTGTTGGAGGCAAGCCTGGGAACAAAACAACTAATACGGTAGCGGTAACGTCAACTGAAACTGGGAATACAGCAACAGAGTCTGTGGTTCCAAAGATGTTGGCACAACCATTTACACCACCAAGGTAAGTGCAATTGGAGTTGTTACAAGCAAAATCAAAACCAGGAGGCAAACCTTGTAGGGCGTCTATAGTAAATTGTTGGATGACCGAACCCACAAATTGGCCACTTGGATCTATTTCGGCGGTTACCGTTCCGGGCACCTTGAAATTGATATCTGTAGAGTAGGCTACGTTTGGAAGCGCCGGCGGGAGGTTTTGTGTGGTGTCTGGCCAAATACCGTAAGTGGAATCGACAAAATTAGCACCCGGTGTACAAGACTGACCCCAAGAAAGGAGATAAGTCATTGTAAATAAAGAAGAAAGTAAAAGTTTTTTCATGGTGATTGATTAAAGTTTCTGAGATAAAGTTACAATTATTTTAATTCCATCCCTACAGTAAAAATACCTAAGACCTACGATTTTCTGCTATCATTCGCTTTGTCTACCTTTGTGTCATGGTAATTTATAATGTTACGGTCAGTATTGATCAAGCAGTTGAACACGATTGGTTGAGCTGGATGCGTAGTAAGCATATTCCAAATGTGCTCCAAACTGGTTGTTTTTTAGAATGTAGACTTTCCAGAGTGAATGGAGAGGAAGATGGCGGTTGTACTTATTCGGTTATGTATTTGGCCCAGGATCAAGTAGCGCTAGACAAATATCAAGCGCAATTTGCACCCGCACTTCAGCAAGACCACACTGCGCTCTTCCAAGGTAAGTTTGCCGCTTTTCGCACCACACTCAATGTCATTGAAGAATTCAAGAAATGAATGTAAAACCAAAAAAACAACTAGGTCAACACTTTTTGAAAGATGCAGGTACTTGCCAAAAAATTGCTGGGCAAGTCATCTGGACCAACCTTACACGAAAAGTGCTAGAAATTGGCCCAGGGATGGGTGCACTCAGTAAATATTTATGGGAAATCCCTGAGATAGATCTTTGGTTACTCGATGTCGATATAGAATCGATTGATTACCTACGCGCCAATTATCCTACGCATGCAGACCGCATATTGTTTGGTGATTTTCTGCGTTTGGATCCAAAAGAATTGTTTGGCGAGGATCCCTTTATTGTGGTAGGTAACTTTCCTTATAACATATCTTCACAAATATTATTTAAGTGCTTGGAATACCGCAACCAGGTGCCACAAATTATGGGCATGTTCCAAAAAGAAGTAGCGGTTAGGGTGGCGCAAAAGCCAGGTTCTAAGGAATATGGGATCATCAGTGTGCTTTTGCAAACTTTTTATGACATTCATTATTGCTTCACTGTAGATGAGCATGTGTTTATTCCACCGCCAAAGGTAAAAAGCGGCGTTATTCGTTGCGTAAGAAATGAGCGCGATGCCCTTCCATGTGATGAGAAGCTATATTTTCAAGTCGTAAAGGTGGCTTTTAATCAGCGTCGCAAAACACTACGCAATTCTTTGCGCGTTTTGCTCAAAGATGCACCTCTTCCCGAAAAATTTGAACAACAACGCCCAGAGCGTTTAAGTGTTGAAGATTTTATTGAACTTACTTGCTTTATAGAGCAGCTCCCTAGTAAGGACTAAAACCTTCTTCGTTTTGCGAGCCGAGTTCGGTGCCGTTTTTAAACATCTTTTTGCTGATGAGCTGCCCGTTTTCATTGAACGCATAAAACGGACCATCTTTAAGCCCATGCTTATAGTGTATTTCGTACACGATTCTGCCGTAGCGGTCGTATTGCTTGAAAACACCATGAAGCCTACCGTAGCGGTATTGCGACACAATTGTTGGTACGACTCCGCCTGGGTAATAATTGGTCCAGGTACCGTGTTTCATGCCATGGTAATATTTACCTGTTTCCTTGATTTGAAAATCAATTTGGGAGTAGGATTCAAAGGACCCATGAAAATCGCTGACGGTTTCTTTTAAGCCCATAATAGCCATTCCATCTGCTACATTCTTCTGAGTAAATACTTTGTAGTGTTGTTTATCTTTGATGCGTCCGTTATTGAAATAGCTTGTCCATTCGCCCACTTTGTAATCAGCCTTGTAGCTACCTTTTACTTTGAGGACGCCTTCCGGAGAGTAGGACGCCCACGGACCATCAAGTTTGCCATTGTGATAAGTCGCTTTGTCTTTGATTCTGCCATTTTCCCAATAATTGAGCCATTCGCCTTCTTCTTTACCATTGTGGTACTGTCCGTCCATTAACAACGTAGAATCTTCGTACCAAGTTTGCCAACCCCCTGACCGGAGGTCTTGTTGATACGAGCCTGTTCGGTAAAGGGCCCCATTTGGATAGTAGTAAGTCCAGTTGCCAGTGCGCAAATCGTTGTCGTATTGCGCTAAATAAGAGAGTTGTCCGTTTGAGAAGTAGTAGTGCCATGTGCTGTCTTGCTTTCCTTTTTGAAAGTAACCTTCCATGTCCAGTTTCCCATCTTCGGTAAACCATTTCCAGTTGTTGGTCTTGACCCCGGCTTCATAAGTTCCGAAAGTAAGCGTGTCTTTTTCGTTGGCCATCACTAAATAGATGCCGTGCAAGGAGTCTGCTTGATATCCCACTCGTTTTTCGAGTACCCCATCAAAACGATAGAATTCCCAAATACCGTCTTTTTTACCTTTATTGAACGCACCGCCGACTGATAAGACTCCATTAGCTGTTCGTTCTTCAAATGGCCCGGTTTTGAGACCACCTTGGAAGGTGTAAAATTCTTTAATGGTGCCATCTACGAAATAGGTAATGATTTGTCCGTTTCCATCTATAATGGTTTGCTTGTGAGCGTTGTCTGCTTGCCAAAAGGCTTGGAGATAAACGGTGTCGTTCTCTGCTTTTTCGATAGATTTTGGCTGTCCATCAGGGTAGAAGTACTCCCAAATACCTGTAGGGCTCCCTAGTTCAAATTGACCACGAATTTGAATTTTGCCATCGGCAGCGTATTCACGGTAAATGGAATCTGGCACATTAAATTGGAAATAGGACTCCTGTTTAATTTGTTTGTTTGGGTGATAAAATACGCGTTTTCCATGCAGTCGGCCGCGGTAATAATTAGTTTCTTCTTCTAGGATTCCGTCGTAAGAGTAAAACAACCATTTACCATGTTTTTCAGTTGTTTTGGGCGTTGCTTCACTGGTGAAATAAGAACCCGTCCCTTGGATGTGTTTATTTTGAGCATCCCAATAAACACGAATCTTTGGGCTTAGATTTTCCTTCTTCACTTTCAGCTCTTGGGCAACTACTGAACTCAGGAAAAAACTGGCAATTAGGAGGATAAAATAGCGCATAAGGCTGTTTAGAATAGGACTCGAAAAATAAAGAATAAGCCAAAGCCAATAAAGACACTTCCAATGAATTTATTAAGTAGGTTCAGTAATTTGACCGTCACTAAATTGCGGATCTTTTTGGCCGTGATAATTTTTACAACGTCAAAGGCTATAAATGTTGTCAAGATAATGCCGAGGTATAAGAATAAAAAACCATTGCTGTCGTCTGGGCTTTCACGTTTGGCAACTGAGGCTACACTCAACCAATAGAAAATAACCAAGGGGTTGGCAAAATTGAGCAAAAATCCTTTGGCAATCATAAGTCCAAAATTCTTTTTAGGGTCTGTGCTCTCTTTTAAGTGATATTTTTCAGTTACCTCCTCTAATTCTTGGTCACCGTTGTGCATTTTAGACTTTTTAATCAAGTTGATAATCCCAAAAACGATGAAAATAAGACCGCCAAGGAGGTCAAAAAGCTCTTTATTTTTACCGGTGAGTAAGGTATTGATCTGCTCGACAAAAAGAACAGATAAAACGATGTAAACGAAATCGCTGAGCATGACGCCGAAGTCTATTGCTAAAGCGCTTCTAATGCCCTTTGTGATGCTGTTTTCAAGCAAAACAAAGAAGACCGGACCTGGAATCAGGGAGAGCAAAAGCCCAATTGTAAAAGCGTGGAAGACAATATCCATGTAACAAAAATAGCTTTTAATGTGCTAGAAATGCTTGAAGTGCACTAATGTTACGGACAGCGCGATGTTTATTTCGGGAAATGCACTAAATTTGTTGCTCAATTTAGACAACATGAAAACTTTGCGTGCCAATCAAAAACTTGAACAAATCATTGCCGATGTCGAAAAAAAGGGTCTTGAGGCTCCAAAACTTATTGACGACCTCAAAGAACTCAGAGAAATGGCATTGCTCGAACAAGACCCATTGGTTGTGAAATCCTTGCGCCTCACTTACGAGTTCCTTCAAGAAAACGAATGTTTTGATGTAGAGGCTCAATACGAAGAAGACGAAGAAGGTAACGAATACCCAATCGAGATCGAAGACAAAGACAACCTTCTTTATTTCTTGAATTTGCTTAAAAATGCAGAACACAAAATCAACCGTGAAGAAATCAAAGATTACCGCTCAGCGTTAAAATTAGAATTATACTAAGCAACCATTTATAGAACCGACTCGTCTCGTAAAAAAGAGCAAGTCATTGTTCATTTTGGTTTTAATTATCTTGCAGAGAAACCTGGAATTACGTTCCAGGTTTTTTTATGTGCAAAACTGACAGTATGTTGCAGCTTGGTCGTGCTCGAACGGTCGTGCTTCGTTGAGCATATCCTCAATGAGTGTCTGCAAACCCTCTTCAAATAAAACGGGTATTGGTGTCAGATCTGTATTCTTGTCTAGGGAAAGCGCAAATTCGTCGTCCCGATTGATCAAAGATTCAATGCGCGCTTCTGAAGGTAAGTGTCCGTAGTATTCCTTGAAAAATAAACTATATAAACAAAGTTGTAAAGCGTGTTTAGGCTTTGTAATATTGGTATAGGCATCCTCCTTTTGGCTCATTTGGACATCCGTATCTTTTACTTTTCCAGATTTGTAGTCGATGACGCGGTAGTGGTTTGCCCCAATTCGGTCAATCCGGTCGATGTAACCTACAAAATGTATTGGGATTGTTTCTTGCGGCAATTGCACTGAATAATTGAGTTCAAATTTGGCTTCAAGTTGTTCAATTACTAATGGTTCTTTGAGTCCTTTTACATAGGCAAGCTCCTTTAGCAGCATTTGCTTGGTGAGGTCCAGTGCCATTTCAAAACTCAAAAGATTTTTACCCCGCTGAAAAAGCGCTTCGTTGTTATCAAAGTACTTCATAAAATACTTGCGCAGAACTTCGGGGAAATCGGTGAGCATTTTGGCGATGTGTCGCTCATTTATTGGCCCTGGAGCAGGTGTTACCAACTTGCCTTCTTTGTCTCGGTGCGCATAGGGCGTGTAAAGTTCCTCTAAACAGCTGTGAATGAGTGAGCCAAAGGTGCTAGTGGCAATGTCTTCTTCTACTTCGTCTTCTTCGCCAAACTCCACAACATAGCGATAATAAAAGTCGAGCGGACAGGTCACGTATTTGCGAAGTGCCGAGGCAGAAACATTACCTGCGAGGTATGCCTTGATGCGTGACTGAATATCACTTGTTTTTGGAATCAGGGTGTATTCTTGATGTCGGGTGCTGCTCGGAATTTGATAGAAATATTCTTTCCAAGTGACATTCGGGTTTTGTTGCAACCATTCCATTTGCAACTGTAATAAATAACGACTGCGCTCATGACTGCCTAAGATCTCGCTGGTAGAGGTATAGGTAAATACAAAAGAGCGCGCGTGGTGAAGGAGTCTATAAAAGTGTTGGGCAAAGAGCCCTTGTTTGTCACGGTTATTGGGCATGCCAAATGCCGAACGGAGGTCCATCGGGATGATGCTCTGAATGGGGTTTGTTGGTGGTAACTTCCCTTCATTCATGCCGAGTACATAAATGCGCTCAAAATCGAGCAGGCGGGTTTCTAAGAGACCTGTGAGTTGCAAACCGGTTGTTGGGCTACCTAGGTAGGCTAAATTGGCGCGGGTCCAGTGTTGGTAGAAGAGCTTTTTAAAACTGCTCAGTGCCATTTTGGGAAGGGATTCGTCGGTTAATTGGTCAAACTGGCGACACGCTTGCTCGAAGGATAAAATGGCTGTTCTTTCAAAGTCGTTTCCTTCAGGAATGAGTTGCAACAATAGACTATTGAGTTTGCGCAGTTGCTGGAGCGCAAGTTTCCAGTCCGTGCCCCAATTGGCACTAAGGAGCGTTAAGATATCGAGAACTTGTTGGTCGAGCTTGAGTTGATCGACACGTTGAAAAACACGGTTGTATTTGATGGTTTGTTTTTCTGCGGCTGCCAACTGTTTGAGTTGTGGTTGGTCAAAGGCCAAAGAGATGAATGCGTGGTGGCAAAAACGCTGAAAGTCTTTATGGTATAGTGCTTTGGTTTTGAATTTAAGTTGGTTTTCTTGCAGTTGAAAGCAGAGGTCTATCCAGGTTCTTATTGGCGTTTGATCGAGTGGTAAGCCGAGTGTAATATTTGCTTGCCCCACAATTTTGGGAATGTTGCGAATAGCCGCATGAACTAAGGCTTCGTCGGCGAGCAATACCAATACTTCGCTCCAGTCTGGAACAGGGTTCTCTATCAATTCTGTGGCCAAAACCTTGACCTGACCTATGTGTTGTGCGCACTCAATTACTTTGACATCGTATGCTTCGGTTTGCAGCTTTTTGGTGAGGTCTTGAGGCGTTTTAAGGCCAAAAAATTGTAAGTTTTTTCTTTGAAAATGCCCAGCCTCATGGTATTTATTCTCCAAATAATAAGCGTCTGTATCCATGATGAATTCGGCTTGTTTGTGATCGATGAGGTACTTTATGATGCGTTGCTCTGCCGCCGAAAGCGCATTGAAACCTGCAAAAATAAAAAACTTGTCTTTAGCAAAATACTGTGCAGGATTCTCGGCTAATTGGCGATATGCTTGGGCTTTTGAACAGGCATTTTGCGCATTGTTTTTGGCTTGCAAGCCCGCATGAAGTTGTGGAATGAGTTCCCAAAACTGCATAAATTTTTGCTGTGAAGCAGAGTAGCCTTCTTCATCGATTTGCCAACTTTCAAGTGCTTTGATGGAAGCTAGGTTTTGATAGAGTTGTTGATGATCAACTAAGTAACGATCGACGTCATCGAAATCTGAGAGTAGAATAGGTCCCCAAGTAAGGTAGTCTTCAAAAGTGAGTGCGTTTTCTTGGAGTGTTGTTTCATAGACTTGATAGAGCGAAAGTAAAATGTTGGTCTGATGTAGAATGGTTTTGTTGCTTAAAGCTACCACCCATTGGTCTATCGTGAAAATGTTGGGTGAAATCAGGGGCCCATCATTGGCTTTGAAAAGCGCGTTTAAAAGGTAGCGCTTGGCTCTCTCCGATGGAAGAATAACGGTTAGCGATTGTGCAGAAATACCTTTGTCAAGGATTTTGACGGCTAGTTGATCAAGAAATTTCATAGCAATGTCAAATATGGTTTAGTCAAACCAAACTTTTTCAAAAAAGAAAAAGGGTCTATTGGAGTGCATAAATTTGTTGCCTCCATAACATTTGATGACGGCATAATGTGCAGTTCCAAATTGGATTTGGACAAAATTGAGCCCTTCTGGGTAGGTGTCTGACAGGCCTTGAAAAATCATGGAACCGTTGTCGAGCATTTTTTTGGTCATGATAGCGCCATCGGGCGGATTGATATAAATACTGGCGATTTCTTCGCTAGAAATGGTAGAATCAAGGACAAAAACGGTGACTTCATAGGTATTGCCTTGACCTAACTCTCGGTAAATGAGTCTGAGGTTTCCGTCGGGAAGGGTTTCGACATATGGTTTGCCAGGAAATTTGGCCACCAAACCAGAATTGGTATCGGCATATATATATTCGGTTTGTTTTTTGAGCAAAACCTTGCTGGCAGGTGCTTTCTCAGCGATGGTCCAGCGGACAGGGCGCACTTTATAACCGCGGGCTCGTAGCAATTGTAAAATGCCGTCTTCGCCTCCCAAATGGCCCGCTCCAACCGCGCAAAAGAAAGACGATTGAGCTTTGAGTAAACCGAGTAGTTTGTCAAGCATTTGTTGGTTGCGCTTTACAATGACTTCATCGTAGAGATTTTCTTGTACTGAGAGGTAGGATTTCATGAAGCGCTGCAATGCATCGACGTCGCCGCGCAAATAGAGTTCAGTGAGTTTTTCTTGGGTAAATGAATTGATTTGGTTGTCTAGGATGCGGCTTTCGCTCAGCTTGAATTCATTGGAGAGCGCATATTGCTCTTCTACTTTTTCAAGCGCTACCATTTCTTTATTGAGTTGCAGGCCGAGGATTTCAAAGTAGGCATCGAGAAATTGCGGCATGCCATCTTCATTGCCATAAAGTGTTTTGGAGCTGAAGTCTTGGCTAGTGTAGGATTTGCCTTTGTCGTCGAAACGCGTTTCGGGTAAAGTTTTGCGCGTATCCATCACCGAGAAAAGTGCATGAATGTCGGTTTCTAAGACAATTTTTTGGGCTTTATCAAAAGCGATATAGACGCTATCTGAAAGTTCAAATAAGGCGCGGTCATTGGCATGAAGGGTTCCGAAAATATAGGATTTAACAGCTGACTTTGGACTAGAAACTTCCCATAGTAGTTCTTTATCGAGCTCAAGCTGTTGTGCATGGCCGAAAGTGGAGCAGAAAAATGCAAGAAAAAGGAGAGCCGTACGCATGTATTCAAAGTTAATCAAATAAAAACACGTTGAATGTGTTTTTCGGTGTATGCATAGGCTAAATAAGCTAAAGAAGGCAACTCTTTGGTGAGGATAAGCGGGGATTTTCTGCCCAAAGCAATTTTGCCATGGGTATCTTGAAGCTCGACGGCAGCTGCTGCATTGATGGTGAGGGAATTGATGGCTGCTTCGGGTGTCATTTTCATTTTGATACAAGCCAAAGAAAGTACATGCATGAGGTCGTAGCTTGGCGACGAACCAGGATTGAAGTCACTGGCAAGGGCTACAACTGCGCCTGCATCTATTAGACGGTTAGCGGCGCCAAATGGAATCGATAAAAAGTGTGAACAACCAGGGAGTAAAGTGGCCACACAATTGCTTTTAGCGAGTGCATCTAGATCATTTTGGTCGAGTTCTTCGAGGTGATCTACGGAAACAGCACCTTTTGAAATGGCTGCTGGCACACCGCCCAATACGGAGAACTGATTGACGTGCACCTTAGGCTTGAGACCGTATTTAGCACCGGCATCTAGAATTTGCTCCATTTCAGCTGTTGTGAAATAATTGCGTTCGCAAAATACGTCTATGTAATCGGCAAGGTTTTCTTTGGCAATAATTGGCAAGATTTCATTGATCAAAAGCTCAATATATGTACCCCGGTTTGCTTTGAAATCGGTAGGTATCGCATGCGCACCTAAAAATGTAGCTTTGATATGGATAGGCGCTGTTTGCTTGAGTTTTTGAATGACGCGCAACATTTTGAGTTCGCCCTCTACACTCAAACCATAACCAGACTTGATTTCTAGTGCACCCGTACCAGCTTCAATGATCTTATGGATCCGTTGAGAAGCAGCCTCATAAAGCGCCTCTTCAGACATTTGATTGAGTTTTTTTGCCGAATTGAGAATACCTCCACCTTTTGCAGCAATTTCTTCATAACTCAGGCCATGAATGCGGTCTACGAATTCTTCTTCGCGACTTGCAGCAAACACCGTGTGGGTGTGGGAGTCAATGAAGGCCGGCATTACATAGCAGTTGCTGGCGTCAATTACTTCTACTTCGCGCCAATCGGTAATGCCCGGCCATTCGTTCATGGGGCCGTAGGCAATTACTTCGTTGTCTTCCAAAGCGAGGTAAGCATTTTCAATGATAGCCAACTGGCGCATTTGAGCACCTCTGAGTACTGTTGGGAGGTCTTCTCCGGCTTGAATAAGACCTTTTATATTCTTAATAAATTGTTTGCGCATACGTATTTTCACGGTAAAGATAAGACCAATTTAGGCTTATTTTCGCTCTTATGATGGAAAGTAATGCAGACATGAAACACGACGTATTGGGCAAATGGGGAGAGGACTATGCCTTACAATACCTCTTGGGAATTGGTTATGGCCTCCAAGCGCGCAATTATAAGTTCAATCGTATGGAGATCGATTTAGTCATGACCAACGGACAAAATTTAGTAATAGTGGAGGTCAAGACGCGCCATAGTGCCGAGCTCGGGGAGCCCTGGCGGGCAGTTAACTTAGCCAAGCAAAAGCAAATTATTCGGGTTGCCAACTATTATACCAAAGCGGTTGAATGGCCACATGAAGTGCGTTTTGATGTGGTGTCAATTGTCCATAATAGCAACCATACCGACCTCACGCATATCATTGATGCGTTTAGCCCCAAACCTTAAGTTTAGATGTGCAACGCGCGGTCAGCGGTGGCTGCAAGTGCAGCTTCTTTTACAGCTTCTGAATAGGTTGGGTGTCCGTGGCAAATGCGCGCGATGTCTTCGGCAGATGCACGGTATTCCATTGCAGTAACGGCTTCCATAATGAGGTCTGCGGCACGAGGCGCAATCATGTGTACACCTAAGATTTCATCGGTTTGGGCATCGGCCAAAATTTTAACAAAACCACTGGTATCCATGCTAGCGCGCGCACGTCCTAAAGCTTTAATTGGGAAAGACCCTGCTTTGTAGGCGCGCCCTGCGGCTTTTAGTTCTTCTTCAGTTTGCCCAACTGCAGCAATTTCTGGCCATGTATAAACTACTCCAGGAATCAAATTATAGTTAATGTGCGGTTGTTGACCTGCAATTTGCTCAGCCACAAAAACACCTTCTTCTTCGGCTTTGTGGGCCAGCATTGCGCCGCGAACTACGTCACCGATGGCATAAATGTGTGGCGCAGCAGTTTGTAAGTGTTCATTGACTTCTATTTGACCACGCTGATTGCTTTGCAAGCCAGCTTTGTCAAGGTTGAGGCCTTCTGTAAAGGCTTTGCGCCCAACAGCAACGAGGCAGTAGTCCGCTTCAAGTGTTACTTGTTCACCTTTTTTGTTTTCGGCAGTGAGTACAACTTGTTTGCCGTTGTTCACAACACCAAGAACTTTATGCTCCATGTGGAATTTAAAGCCTTCTTTCTTCAAGATTTTCGTAAATTCATTACCAATTCCGGCGTCCATGGTTGGTAAAATGCTAGGCGCAAATTCAACGACTTCAACTGTGGCGCCCAAGCGTGCGTACACTGAGCCTAATTCAAGGCCAATTACACCTCCGCCAATGACCAACATTTTTTTAGGTATTTCGCTGAGGCTGAGTGCTTCTGTTGAAGTAATGATGCGTTTTTTGTCTGGTTCCATGCCTGGGAAGAAGTTGGGCTTGCTACCTGTGGCAATGATGATGTTTTTGGCGTTAAGTTGGGTGGTTTGCTCTCCTTTGACCTCTACAGTGTGTGCGTCAATAAAGCTACCCACACCATGATAGACAGTGATTTTATTTTTGTCCATGAGGAATTTGACCCCAGCACAAGTTTGCGAGACCACTTCATTTTTTCTAGCAATCATTTGAGCGAGGTTGGCTTTGAGGCCTTTTACTTCAATTCCATGTGCAGAAAAATTGTGTTGCGCATTGTAAAAATGTTCTGATGAATCGAGTAGGGCTTTAGAAGGAATACAGCCCACATTTAGGCAAGTTCCGCCAAGTGTATTGTATTTTTCTATCAAAGCTGTTTTCAGGCCGAGTTGCGCACAACGCAAAGCAGAAACGTATCCGCCCGGACCTGAACCAATTACTACCACATCATAAGTTTCCATCTGTACAATTTTTTTACAAATTTACAGTTTGTGAACGAACAACCAAAGCCTTAATTTTGCGTTGTATTACTGTGAATCAATTTAAGTCACTCTTCTTTTCGCTCTTCTTCCTGCTCAGCGGGTGGTCTCATGCTTCACACATTATCGGTGGTGATATCTACTATAATTATTTAGGAAACAATCAATACAGGTTCTTTATTACCCTTTACCGCGATTGCGCATCATCTGGCGCTCAGTACGATAACCCATTATACCTTTCGGTTTTTACGCAAGGCAATATTCATAGCCAAACGGTACAAGTCCCTTTTCCAGGCTCGGTAATTTTACCCATTAATTTCAATAATCCATGCGCTACCCAACCTTCCGGAATTTGTGTTGAGCGCGCGATTTATCAAGTCGTTTTGACGCTGCCACCCATTCCAGGGGGCTACACTGTTTCTTACCAGCGTTGTTGTAGGGGGCCAAACATTACCAATTTGCAGTTTCCCGATGACACCGGACTTACCCTTGTTGCGCAAATTCCGGGCTCAAATACAGGCGCTAGTAACAACAGTAGCCCTCGCTTCACCAATTACCCTCCGGTATTGTTGTGTAACAATGATCAGTTGGTCTTTGACCACGCGGCCACTGACCCCGATGGCGATCAATTGGTTTATTCGTTGGTGACGCCTTATGCCGGTGCAAACTCAGGTAATCCGCAGCCTCTGCAAATGCCGCCGCCGCCGTATTTTCCGGTGACCTGGCAACCCAATTTTAACGCGCCAGTACCTCTCGGCCCAGGATCCTCAACCATTATTCATCCCAGCACCGGTTTATTAACAGTTAATCCAAATCTGATCGGACTTTTTGTGGTGGGTGTGCGGGTGCAAGAATACCGCAATGGGCAGCTCATCGGCGAAACCGTACGCGATTTCTTGTTTCGGGTATTTGATTGCAATATCCAATTGGCTGCAATCTTGCCTCAGCAAGCACAGTTACCAAATTTCAGCGGCTATTGTTCGGGCCTAAACGTTCAGTTTGACAACCAATCTTTTGGTGGCACCAACTACGCTTGGAATTTTGGTGTGCCCGGAACGAATGCCGATGTGAGCAACCTTTATGAGCCCACATATACCTATCCAAGTTCAGGTACATATACCGCTCAACTCATTGTCAATCCTGGTCAAAATTGCACCGACACTGCTTATATTGAAATCATTGTCAATGAGCCACTAGACCTTGAATGGCAGGCGCAAGATTCTTTATGTTTAACTGATAATCTTTTCGATTTTACGGCGGTGGTCTCGGATCCGAGTGCTACGCTTTCTTGGTCTTTGCCTCCTAGCGCGTCAATCTTGCAGGCAAATGGCTTAACCGTGCCATCTGTGGTGTTTGATACCGCGGGTTTTCACCCGGTTTTGTTGGAGGCTAACACGACCTACTGCCAGCAAACATTTTTAGATTCTGTCTTTATATTTGGCGAGCCGACAGCCTCAATTATTGTTCCGCCTCAGGTAGAGTGCTTGGGTTATACCATCCAATTTGGTAATAATTCTCAAAACAGCATGCTTTATAATTGGGATTTCGGCAATGGGCAAAGTAGCACGCAAGCTTTGCCATTCATTACCTTTCCTGGCCCTGGTTTGTACCCTGTCACGCTCATTGCAGGTTCTTCTCCAAATTGTTTGGATACAACAATGGTTAACGTTCCTATAGGCGAGCCTATTTTACTCAGCATGACCAACTCTGACTCGCTTTGTATAGATGATTTCTTCAGCTTTGACGCACAAGTTTCAGGGCCAATAGGGACCACTTATTGGTGGGAATTCGGTCCGAATGCAAGTCCGGCGAATAGTACCCAATTGACAGGAAACAATGTGTTGTTTAATCAGAACGGAAACCAACAGGTTTTACTTATAGGTCAAAATCCATTGTGTAAAGACACACTCGTTGAAGTTGTTAGGGTTTTTGGTCATCCGAGCATTAATTTTATGTTCCTCAATTCACTACAATGTGCACCGTCTCAAGCACAGTTTGTGAATTTGAGTCAAAGTGAAGTACCAACGACTTATTTATGGGATTTAGGAGACGGTACGCAAGTTCAAGCCACAAATGTGCTGCACACCTACAGCCAACCAGGAAGTTACACCGTAACACTCACCCTTATTGAACAATTTGGGTGTTTGGATACATTATTTATGGCACAGCAAGATGTCGTAACAGTGCATCCTTCGCCTCAGGCGGGCTTTGCAATCAGCCCTGAAAAGGTTGATGTTTGCCAAAACGAGGCTGTATTTACTGATTTGTCAGTAGATGCCGTTACCTATCAGTATTTTGTTGAAGATTATGCATTCCAATACAATACTGCCAATTTTGTTCATGCGTATCAATCTGGGGGTACAGATTATCCGTATCAGGTAGTTGCCAATGCATTTGGTTGTACAGATACGGCCTATGCTAGTATAGAAGTTGAGCCGTTTAGTATTTATGCACCAAATAGCTTTATTCCTGATGGCAATGGACGCAATGAAATTTTTAAAGTAGTCACTGCATTCGAGGTGAGTGATTGGTCTTTGGAAATTTTCAATCGTTGGGGTGAACGCGTGTTTGTGAGTCAAAATGCAAACGAAGGTTGGGATGGCACCTACAACGGATTTGATTGTCAAGATGGTTTATATAACTACGTGCTTAAATTCAGACCCTGTCATGAGCCTTATATTCGCAGGCAACGCGAGGGTGTAGTGCATTTATTGCGTTAAACGCAATTAGGAAGTTCGCAAGACGAAATTTTGCCCTAAATAAACTTTCCGAACTTGTTCGTCTGCTGCTAATTCTTTGGCAGTGCCAGATTTCAAGATTTTTCCTTCAAAAAGTAAGTATGCTCTATCGGTAATAGAAAGTGTTTCTTGAACGTTGTGATCGGTAATTAAAATGCCGATGTTGCGTTTTTTAAGATCTGAGATAATGGCTTGGATGTCTTCTACGGCAATTGGGTCAACTCCTGCAAAGGGTTCGTCTAAGAGCACAAATTTTGGATCAGTGGCTAATGCACGTGCTATTTCAGTGCGTCGTTTTTCACCTCCTGAGAGACGGTCACCGAGGTTTTTTCGGACATGACCTAAATTGAATTCTTCTAAAAGATTTTCTAATTTGGCTTCGCGGTCGGCTTTGTTTAGAGGCCCCATTTCAAGTATAGCCATAATGTTGTCTTCCACGCTCAATTTGCGGAAAACAGAAACTTCTTGGGGTAAGTAGCCAAGTCCAAGTTGCGCGCGTTTGTACATCGGAAACTTTGTGATGTCGGTATTGTCCAGAAACACATTACCTGTATCGGGTTTAACCAGACCTACCATCATGTAGAATGAAGTGGTCTTACCAGCGCCATTTGGACCAAGCAAACCAACGATTTCACCTTGATTTACTTCTACACTAACGCCATTCACGACGGTGCGTCCGCGGTAAGATTTACAGATATCGGTGGTACTGAGTTTCACAAATCGAAATTACTAAAAATTTAGCGAGTATCTGGCTTTGATTCCAAACGGGCTCGTGCCTGGTATTTGGTGCGTGGCGCGGTACAAGAAATCGATCCTGATCACTTTGAAAATATTTTCAATACCAATACCAACCTCAACATATGGCACTCCGTTAAATGGTCTCACGAAGTCAGGTATGATCAAGGCTTGATGGTGGTTAGGGGAAAGGCTGCCTAACATGATGCGTTCGGTGGTAATGAGCCTAATTTTACTTGCCTTCAGCAATGGAATACGATCGAAAAACAGACCTTCCCAACGGTTTTCTGCAAAACCAATGACGTAGCGGTCACTGATGAATTCTATGAAATTCACCATATTAAATGTGCTGGTAAGTAGCCATAAAGACTGATTGCCTTCGTGTACTTTTAACAGAGGGTAAGCTGCCGTTCCGTTGATATACCCCAAGGTAAAACCATAGCGCATTCTGCCGAGTACGCCTAGCTGCGTATTGTGCTCAAATTGGAATTCATATTTTTGATAACGGTAATTACTTCTAAGCAGATCCTTAAAGCCAAAAATTCCTTGAAAAGACAAGATAGGGTAGGGCGAACGCAGTGCAGTTCGATCGAAAGATCCGGAAAGAAATTCTTCGTCTTTGGTCCAACGGATCCGTGTGGTGAGTTCGGTTGCTGTGAGTTGTGAAATCTGAAGGGTATCAAAACCGCTTACTTGCTGATAGGTGGCTAAGCCAAGAGGGGTGTAGTTTTTCCATTCAAGTGCCCCGTAAAGGATGAGGTCTTTTTTGACGTCTTTTTCTAGACTCACTCCAGTTTTTTGCACAAACGTGAGTTTGTCGAAAGGTGCAGTACTGAGAAACGTAACAAACGAGGTACCCATGGATGCAGCTGTTGGTGCTTGCCCAATTTGCTCGATGTCATAGTTGTAATAGGCGGTCAGCATGCCGCGTTTTTGAGGGGTAATATTGTAACGCAGCTTTAGGTTATACTTGAAGCGTTCATCGCCAAAGCCATAGGCAAGTCGGCCACCGAGCTCAAGTCTTTTAGAGAACTCATTGGAGGTACGCAGTGCTAAGGCTACTCTTAAATTTTCAACGGGGTTTGCGCTCACTAAAGAGGCAACAGATCCGAGTTCAATTTTGTGTATAGGCCAGTAACCTGTACTCGCCAAGTAGGTGAGCTTGCGCATGTTTTGATAGAAAGGTTGTGCCTCAAGGGAGTCTACCATTTCTTGGATGCGGAGTTCTTTTTCGTTTAAGGTTATGGGTCTAAGTGCAGCCCATTCTTGTTCGCTGCGTACTTGGGCGTTGTTGAGTACATCTACTGTGTTTGTAGAGCGATAGAATGCCTCTGGCTTGGGCGTGTTGATGATAAAATTGCTGCGCTGGCTATACTTGCGCCCTACTAGTCCTAGAAATTTGGACTTTTCTGTTATTTTGAACGAAAGCACCATCTTTTCAGAGGTGAGCATCCAAACTTCCTTTTGTACTTGCTCAAAAGTATGTTCAAAGTAAAACTCTTGAATATAATTGAGATTTGCACCAGGTGCAATATTGGCCTCAATTCTTTTGATCGCATATGTGGTATCGTTCACCCACATGTGTCCTTCAAATACGAGGTCACCTGTCCTCTTCGGAACAAAACGCAGCTTGTAACACCAATCGGATCCGATAAAGGTAGAGTCGTCGAGGTAGAATTGATAATAGCTGCGTGCAAAAGGCGCCAACGGGCTTATAAATGATTTGTTAAATAAATCATAGATGTTGTCATATATATTAAGCTCCAGTGCCATGTCGCCAAGAAATTGGGTCATCTGCATGTTGTCTACCCCTGTAATATGAGTAGCCTCAACTTGTTCTTTCTTTAGTTTAGGTTCTTTGAGGTAGTAGAAGTCCGAAACACTCTCGGATAATATGACTGGTAATAATGATTTCTCACTTGAGTCGTTTTGAAGGTAATTTTTGACAATGGATAATCTGTCAACCAGCGGATTATTGATGAGTCCGGAATCTAGGTTGGAAGCATCTAGTTGGATTTTATTATAAAGATGGTACTGATAAGCATTGAGCTTTTCTTTGTTGTTCACATCTTTATATTGGATGATCCGTCTGTGCAATTGTGCGCCACGTGTTTCAAGCGGGGCCTTTAAGTAGATTTCAGCGATTTCTTTGTCTTGGGTTTGCATCTTGACCTCCAAAACCTGGCTCAGGTCTTTTTTGACTTTAACCCTTTCGGTTTGATAACCGATTAGTCTAAAAACGAGTGTATCTGTGGGGTAGTAAGTGCTGATATTGAACTGACCTAGTGAGTCTGATTTGGTTCCAATTTTACTATCCAAGAATTGAATTTGCACATAACTGAGTGGATCTCCTTTTTTGTCAGTTACTGTTCCGCTTATATTGGTTTGTTGAGACCATAAGGCTAAGAAGCAACAATTAAAAAACAAAAAGATCAGCGAACGCATTAGTCTTTTTTATTTCTTTCGACGCGTTTTGCTACTAAAACACTGACTTCAAATAAAATATAGATGGGAATGGTCACGATGACCTGCGAAATAACATCTGGGGGAGTAATGACAGCGGCCAAAATTAGGATAACGACAATGGCGTGTTTGCGGTATTTGATTAAGAAATCAGGGGTAAATAGCCCGATTTTAACCAAGAGGAAAGTGACAATTGGAAATAAAAAGAAAAGTCCGGTGTAAAAAACAGTGGAAAGAATGGTGCTCATGTAAGAGGCAATTGTGACGTCTGTTTTGATTTCTGGTGTGATTTGAAACGCACCAAAGAATTGTACGCTCAGGGGTGCTACTACGTAGTAACCAAATAAAATCCCAAGAAAGAAAAGTACACTAACGTAAAAAACGATGCCTTTCGCCATTTGTTTTTCGGTTCCTTTGAGCCCTGGTTTGACAAAAGCCCACAACTGATAGAAGATGTAAGGGAAAGCCAACACTACCCCGCCCATCATGCTCATCATGAGGGCATAAGAGAACTGACCAGCGAGCGTGGTGCTTTGAAAGTCGACATTGATTTGTTCGACACAAACACCTAAATATTGGCAAAGTAATTTGAAAGTAATGAAATCTGGGTCAACCATGTTGAGGAAAACATGTTCCATGATTTCACGTTGGTAGATCCAGATGCCGATAGAAAAAACTATGACGGCAATGGCTGCCCTGAACAAGCGCCAGCGGAGCTCCTCAAGGTGATCTAAAAACGACATTGGCTGATCCTCAGACATGACGTAAAATTAGCGATTTATTCCGTAAAATAGGATGAAAAGAAGAACGTAAATTGTTTACGATCATGTATTGCAACTTTGTATCATCAAAACAAAACGCCATGAAAAAAAGATTTGCTATTCAACACATTTGGTTTAACAATCAAGATGCGGAGGTCACGTTAGTTGGCCGTATGCAAGAGGACGTCTTAACTTATGAGTCTAAGTTGCTCATTAAGATGTCAGAGCTCAATGGAGTCATTTCCAAACTGCAAAAATTAGCGGGAATAGAAGCCAGCGAGTATATGTGTCGTTATGAACTAGGATTTATTACAGAATACGAAATCAGTTTTCCTGAAAGCACACAGTGCTATTTGAACCTTGATGATATTTTAGGTACCAATCAAAGTTTGGTCAAGAAAATTGTAGCGTAGACTAAATTAGGGCTGAATGTAAACGGTTTCTTCGTTCACTTTTTCAGCTTCAATTTTGATGATACCTTGGCCAACTTTGTTGCCTTTCTGCGCTTTGATGTCTAATACAGCAACACCTGCTTGACCGAGTTGATAGAGTTCGTTGTAGTTGAACGTTGCCAAACCGTTTACATTGGTATAGGCGGTGTCGTAGACAGCAACTTGCTGAGGCGTTTGTTGTGTGTTGGTACCATACAATACAACCATGGCGTTTGAAACACTTGCGTTGGTTTCGTCTTTGACATAAATGTGCGCAACGGTATCCATTTTTTTACGGCAAGAACTTAACGAAACAAGCGAAGTAGCAGCCAATGCTATGATAAGGATCTTTTTCATGGTGTTTAGTTGGGTAGGTAAATGGTTTCAACAGCAGTTGTGTGCACTTTAGCACGAGTATAACCATATGCTGTTTTGTTGTTGTACTTGACGATGATGTCAAAATAGCCGGTTTTGTTGGCTTCACCCGCAAGAGCGAAGTAGGTATCCATGTCAAAAGAAGTAAAACCGGAAGAATTAGTGTAGGTGGTATCTACGTAGGCTAAGGTAGCTGGTGTAGATTGTTGGTCACCGACAATAATGACTTTAGCGCCGTCGATGAGCTGATTAGAAGAAGAGCGGACAAAAACCTTAATAATGGCAGGGTCTTTGGGCTCGCAACCGCCCAAAATAAAGAGCAGTGATAGAGCAAAAAAGCTGGTTAGGATAGTTTTCATAGGTTTTGAATGTCTCAAATTTACATTTTAATTTTTGAATTTTAAAACTTCAATGTGAAGGGTTTATTGTATTTGTAGTAATACTTGATTGCGTTCTTGCTCCGTAATTTCCGCAAGTGCCTCGCCTGTGAGCCCAAAATAAAAGCCTTTGACTTTAATTTGCATAACGCCAATTTGTCCTGGTTTATAAAACGAACTGAGGTCAAACTTTGCTTTGCCGCTTGCATCAGTAAATGCGCTGTCTTGAACGGCAATAGCGTTGTGAGCGGTGTCTGTAGGTTCGGCAACTAACCAAACCTTGGCTTCAGAAATGACCGTTCCGTTGGTATTGACCACTGTAACTTCTAAAGTTGTGGGTGGGGTTTCTTTACACGAAACTAAAAAAAACACCATTGAAAACATCGATATAAATGCGATGATCGCGATATGATGCAGCTTTTTTTTCTCGTACATTTGCATGAATACCATGATTTTTCGTTGTTAAACAACTAGAAGGGTCAAAAGGTTACAACAGAACCGCTTAAAAATGAATATTGAA
Organism: Cryomorphaceae bacterium; assembly: GCA_027490665.1. Taxonomy (GTDB): domain Bacteria; phylum Bacteroidota; class Bacteroidia; order Flavobacteriales_D; family Crocinitomicaceae; genus UBA952. The sequence continues at coordinate 72,247 of JAIXXP010000116.1, forward strand.
GATTTATCGCTCGAATTAAGTAATGTCCAGCTTTCAGACGCACAAACGCTTGAACAATTCCGGATCCGGTTTTTAGGCTCTAAAAATGTCCTCAAAGATTTGTATGCCGCCATTAAAGACATTCCTAATGACCAAAAGCGCGCTTATGGTCAGCAAGTCAATGCTTTGAAGGAGCGTGCTGAACAAGTTTACCACGAGTCAAAAGCGGCGCTTACTCAAACACAAAGTGTTGGCCCAGAAGAAGACCTCACTCGGCCTGCTGTCGACCCACAAGTAGGGGCACATCACCCGCTTTCCTTGATCCGACGAGAAATCATCGAGATATTCAATCGCATTGGCTTTGTGGTTTCAGAAGGTCCAGAAATCGAAGACGACTGGCATAATTTCAGCGCTTTAAATTTTCCGCCAGAACACCCCGCCCGCGACATGCAAGACACCTTTTTTATTCAAAAAGGTGAAGAAGAAATCGCTTTGCGTACGCACACTAGTAGCGTTCAGGTTCGTGTAATGGAAAACCAAGCGCCTCCAATTCGTACTATTTCTCCCGGCCGCGTATACAGAAACGAAGCCATCTCTGCACGGGCTCATTGCTTTTTTCATCAGGTTGAGGGTTTATATATTGATAAAGAAGTCTCTTTCGCCGACCTCAAACAAACTTTGCTTTATTTTGCCCAAGCGCTGTTTGGTCCGCAAACCCAGATCAGAATGCGTCCGTCCTATTTTCCATTTACCGAACCTAGTGCAGAGGTCGATGTCTCTTGCTCGTTGTGTGCTGCAAAAGGCTGCAATGTATGCAAATACACGGGCTGGCTTGAAATCATGGGTTGCGGTATGGTAGACCCTAATGTATTAGAAGCTTGCGGCATCGATTCAAAAACCTATTCTGGTTTTGCCTTTGGCATGGGTGTGGAGCGCATAGCGCAGCTCAAATACCGCGTCACCGATTTACGCCTCTATTCAGAAAACGACGCGCGCTTCTTGCGTCAATTTAAACCCGGTATGGCATGAGTTGGTTACCATTACAGTCAGAAGCCCAGTGGCAAGAAATTCTAGCGGCGTCGCATGATAGCCCACAATTGATATTCAAACACAGCACGCGCTGTTCCATTTCTTCAATGATTCTCAGCCGTTTTGAAGGCAGCGATCTCTTTCAAAATGCAGACATAACATGTTGGATGCTCGATTTGATTGCCTACAGAGAGGTCTCTAATTTCGTTGCTTCAGAAACGCAAGTTTGGCATGAATCACCACAATGCATCGTCATCGACAAAAGCAAAGTGATCTACGCAGAAAGCCATGGCTCTATCGATGCAAAATCTATACAAACCTTGATGCTCAACAAATGAAAAAAATAATTATTTGGGTTTTGGTGCTGGGCCTGCTCGCTGGCTTTTTAGCACCGTTTATTAGTTCTTCAACAGACGAAAGCAGCCAAGCCGCCACTTTTGGTTTCAAAGAAAACTTAGCAACCACCTACGGAAAAACCATTCCAGTCCCTATTAAAATCTCTGCTAATTGCAGCAACTTGGTTTTGAAAATTGCCGATTCTGTTGTGCTTGAAGTCAAAAAACCTAAGAAAAAAGAGCTCTATTTTCTAGACACCAAAGATTTCAAAACAGGCGCATTTCTGCTCGACCTTCAAGTGACCGATGCCAATGGCAACACTTACACAGAGCAGCGCAATTTGCGCATCTTATCTGATATCAAACCGGAAAGATGGTCTTTGAAATTGGGTACTTCTTATCCACATAATCCCAAAAATTACACGCAAGGCCTCACTTTTTGGAACGGGGAGCTTTACGAAGCCACCGGCGACCCGAATCAGGACGGTAGCTCAATGGTTGCAAAAATCAATATGAACACTGGAGAAGCACTGCAAAAGGGTAGCACCACTTTTCAACAAAAACTAGATGCGAGCAAATTTGGAGAAGGAATCACTATTCTTAATGATCAAATTTATCAGCTGACCTGGAAAAACCAACAATGTTTTGTCTATGACATCAACACTTTCCAATTGAAAAAAGAGCTGAGTTATTCAGGCGAGGGTTGGGGCTTGTGTACCGATGGCAAGCAGCTTATTATGTCCGACGGAACCGAACGCCTCACATTTAGAGATCCGAATACTTTTCAAGCGCTCCGTACAATTGAAGTCTATACTGACCAAGGTCCGCTACCGCAACTCAATGAGTTGGAATACATAGATGGCCTTATTTATGCGAATATTTACACTACCAACTTTGTGGCAGTTATAGAACCTGTACTTGGGCGTGTTATTGCACTGATAGACGCAGGTAATTTAGTTACTGCAGGAAAGGGTAGTGGTGAGGTATTGAACGGCATTGCCCACAACCCGCAGTCTGGTAAAATTTACATGACGGGTAAATACTGGCCAAAAATGTTCGAAGTTGGTATTCTAAAATAAGTCGAAATGGAGAATCAGCGCAAAGATTGGTCAGAAATCAAAAGCAACGATAGCTGGTCTATATTTAAAATCATGGCCGAATTTGTAGAGGCCTATGACAAAATGGCCAAAGCCGGGCCGTGTGTCGCAATTTTTGGTTCGGCAAGAACAAAGCCAGAACATCCACACTATTTGCAAGCTGTTGAAATTGGCGAAAAACTTGCGCGAGCTGGTTATGGTGTCATCACCGGTGGCGGCCCTGGCATCATGGAAGCTGGCAATAAAGGTGCTAAGCAAGGGGAGGGTGTTTCAGTAGGTTTGAACATCGACTTACCATTTGAACAGTTTCACAATATTTATATCGACCGCGACCATTACCTCGAGTTTGATTATTTCTTTGTGCGCAAAGTCATTTTTGTGAAGTATTCACAGGCCTTTGTGATCATGCCCGGTGGTTTTGGCACCCTCGACGAATTATTTGAAGCCATGACCCTTGTTCAAACAAGAAAAATTGCCAAACGACCAATTGTCTTGCTAGGGACAGCTTATTGGAGCGGTCTTTTTGATTGGGTTCGAAATGTCCAACTAAAAGAAGGTTACATTTCAGAATCTGATTTATCGTTGTTCAAAATCACCGATTCTACCGATGAAGCGCTGCAGTTTATCGACGACTTCTTTAGTTCTCATGCGCTTTCTCCAAATTTCTAAGCATCTTTGTAACACACTTACCGATACACTATGTTGGATAAAATCAAAAGTACGCTTAGGTTGATCATACCATTTGTAAAGACCAAACACTTCTGGAAGCATTTTGGACTCGTCATTTTGTTCTACCTCGTCATGGTATTTGCAACCATACTTTATTTAGATTTTGCCACCAATCACGGCGAAAAAATTGCTGTTCCAAATTTAGTTGGCTTGTCAGGCGAAAAAGCCAAGCAGCGCATTGAAGACCTCGACCTAACGTACCAAATCTTAGACAGCATTTACGATCCAAAACTTCCCGAAGGAACCGTTGTCGAGCAACTCGTTGAGCCAACTTCGCTTTCTCAGGTGTACGTGAAGTCCGGTCGTATTATTGGTTTGAGATTGTCAAAAAGGAATCAACTTGTGGAAATGCCAAGTTTGCTTCATAAACAAATTCAGTTTGCTCAAAGTATCCTAGAGCAACGCGGCTTGCGTTTCATCATTCAGTACCAACCAACTGCCGAGGCCAATGGTTCGGTCCTCGATCAACGTTATAAAGGTCGCCGAATCAAAGAAGGAGATCGCTTGCCAATTGGCTCAGTGGTAACTTTAATTGTGGGGCAAAACGACGAAGGCGAGCCAATTGCTTTACAAAACTTCATTGGCCTCACCATGTCAGAGGCGCGCTATATTTTTGATACGCTTGGTGTAAGCTCTTATTCGTTCATATGTCCAGATTGCCTAACCAGCCAAGACTCGGCTGCTGCCCGAATTTTTTCTCAATCGCCAGAATATATTGAAGGAACTACCGTTTTTAAGTCCACTCAATTTATCCTCTCCATGCAAAAAGGAGGAGACGGACAAAACCCTTAAGCCATGATGCGTTTCCTATTTCTTTTTTCACATGCTTTTCTTTCGACCTCAATTTGGTCGCAAGGTTTTGAAAAAGGCCCTATTACCAGAAATTTTGACTTAACGAATATTCGCCAGGTACTTAAAAGCACTAGCCACAGTATAGATAGTACTTTTTATTACACTTCAGATACACTTTCCTTGCCTTTTTTTGATGAGTTTTCTACGGACAAATTCCAAAAGTATACTGCACAATACAACGATCCAGGGGTCACTTCCACACTTTATTACCAGCTACTCAATCCAAATACTTTAGCTCCGCTCAGTCCGAACCAAACCTTTACCGACCAAGCAACATTTCGTCGCACTTTTGATATCGCAACGGGTACATTTACCGATACTATTTTTGCAACCACAGCTGTTAAAGTCGCAGATTTCTCCGCTTTTCCGCTCGCTTACCAGACGCTAAATTTATATCCGCCATACTATATTTACGATACCATTGGCGTTCCTGACACACCCGACACCGTTTGGGTGCAAAATCCAAGTTATTTCCAAGATTCAGTCCGCATTTTCTTTGCAACACTCAACAATCCAGCTGCTCTTTGGCTAGATGACCACGCTTATCTCAACCGCCGTTTCGGGGTTGCGCCGCGTTCGTTGGGAGTAGTTACTTTTGATGGCCTAGATGCTGCTGGTTATCCTTATGCAATTGGCACTTCAATTACCAACACCGCCGATTATTTGCATAGCAAACCACTCGACCTCAGTGGCTACACCGCAAGTGACTCAATGTATTTTTCATTTTTAGTTCAGTCTGAAGGTTGGGGTGATATTCCAGAAGTCACAGACTCTTTGCGTTTAGAGTTTTACGCCAAAGACCTCGATCAGTGGTTCCACGTTTGGTCTATGGCCGGAGACACCACAGCCCCATTTAAAGTTGTTCATATCCCTGTTTTGGCTGCCAAATACTTCAAAAAAGGATTCCAATTTAGGTTCACCAACTATGGTGCCTTATCGGGCGCCTTGGATCATTTCCACATTGATTATGTCCTCTTGCGACCGCAATCTAACCAGGCCGATACCTTATTCAAAGATTTCGCTTGGGTTTACCCTATGAATTCCTTGCTCCAAGACTACACCTCGGTTCCTTGGGATCACTATAAAAATACACCAAAACCCTTTAGAAATGATTTCCCAATAGGGGTTCATAATGGAAGTACAAGTCCAGAAAACAATCAAATAGCTGGTCAGTTTGTTGTGGAGCATGCAGGTGCCCAGGTCAATCAGTTTGCCATTCCTGGGAGCCAGTTGTCTGCTGGCGATTTGAATTATGAACCTACCTCAACCTACTTTACTACACACAACATAAGCACTTTTGGTGCCTTTCCTACTAATATGGGCGGAGACCAACAAGCTTTTCGCGTGAAGGGCGATATCAGCGTTCAGTTCCCCAATCTCACACTCAACGATACCACCAGCTTTTACCAATCCTTCTTTAATTTTTATAGTTACGATGACGGCAGTGCAGAGGCAGCTTTTGGCCCAACAGGTGTGCAAGCGAGGTTAGCAGTTGAGTTCAACGCTTATGAAGCCGATTCATTGGTTGGGGTTTCTTTTCACTTTGTACCTTCTGTTACAGATGTATCCTCCAAGCTCTTTTTATTGAGTGTCTGGAGCAACGAAAATGGACAGCCCGGAACACTTCTTTATGAAGACGACGTATTTTTCCCGCGCAGCCCAATATATGCTGAAGAGCGCGGGATTTTTGTTCCGTATTATTTTACTGATACCCAAAAAGTAAGCGTTCCGTCGTCCTTCTTTATTGGTTGGCGACAACTCGATGCCGAACGCCTCAACCTCGGCCTAGACCGCAACATTGATCACTCAGACAAAGTTAAATATAGCGTTGACGGCGGCTTCACATGGTACACTTCTCCTTTTGAAGGTTCAGCCATGATCCATCCTATTTTTTCAACGGCCTTAGATGCCAGTCTTGGCTTCTCTCAAAATAACGTTTCGGCATTAGATTGGTCGGTTTATCCAAATCCGGCAAGTCAAGAGCTTACAGTTCAGTTACCAACTTCTTTACAAGGCTCGCCCATTTATCTGCTTGATGCCGTAGGCAAGGTGCAACAAACACAAACTACAACAACATTCGATATCAGTATGTTACCTAATGGGGTCTATTACTTACAGTGTCCTCAAACGCAGCTCCGCGTACTCAAACTGGTCGTTAATCACTAATGAGCGAAAATTTAGAAATTGAAGTTGAAGAGGCTGACCTCTTTGAACACCATCGATTTAAGGCCGACCCTGGTCAGGAGGTTGTGCGCATTGATAAATTCTTACTCGACCGCATGGCCGACACCTCCCGTAGCAAAATTCAAGTTGCTGCAAAAAATGGGAATATACATGTCAACGGTTCGGCAGTAAAGCAAAATTACCGTGTCAAACCCGGTGATGATATCGCAATTGTTTTGCCTTATCCTGTTCGAGAAATCGAACTGATTGCTCAGAATATTCCGATAGAAGTCGCATATGAAGACGACGACTTATTAGTTGTCAATAAAGAAGCCAACATGGTTGTGCATCCTGGCTATGGCAACTATTCCGGAACGCTTGTCAATGCTTTGGTTTATCATTTTGACAACTTACCAACCTTGCCAAAAGATTATTTCGGAAGGCCTGGGCTAGTTCACCGTATAGACAAACATACAACTGGCTTACTCGTTGTAGCCAAAACTGAAAATGCCCTTAATGATCTAGCCAAACAATTTTATGATCGCACAACCGAAAGGCGTTATTACGCCCTTGTTTGGGGTGATATCAGCGAAGATGGCACAGTTACTGGCCACATTGGCAGATCGCTCAAGAACCGCAAAGTAATGACGGTTTTTCCAGATGGAGCATATGGCAAACCGGCCGTAACTCACTACAAAGTATTGGAGCGTTTTGGCTACGTAACCCTAGTAGAATGTAAATTAGAAACAGGTCGTACCCATCAAATCCGTGCACACATGCAATTCATTGGTCACCCATTGTTTAACGACCTTGAGTACGGAGGTGATCGCATTCTTAAAGGCACCAAATCTACAGCCTACGAAAAATTCATGACGAATAATTTTGCGCTGCTTCCCGGGCAAGCGCTACACGCCAAAACTTTAGGTTTTATACAGCCAAGAACCAAAGAGTATCTAGAGTTTGATTCTGAGCTTCCTAATGGTTTTCAGCGCTTATTAGAACGGTGGAGAACCTATTGTTCGGATTTTAAATAAAATTTCTCTATTTTTGCTTTCCTTGGTTACTTACCAAGCTAAAACTACGCTTTATGAAACAATTATTCATTGCCGCTATTCTATCCTTGATGACCGCATCGGTGAGTTTTGCTCAAACCGCTCCCGATCCAAAGTTCGTTCGTCAGGCCAATGAAGTATTTATCTCAGGAAACTACTTTGAAGCTATTAATGTATGTCAAGACGCCTATAAAAAATTAGGTGCGCGTGGCTCATTACGCCAGAAAGGCGATATGGCTTTTAAAATTGCAGAGTCTTACCGCGCAATTGAGATTTACGACAAAGCCAACGATTGGTATGGCACTTGTATCGAACTCAAGTATTTCGATGTCGTACCAGAAGTATATTACTACAAAGGAGACATGCAGCGCATGATGAAAGACTTCGATAATGCTATTAAAAGCTATCGTGAATTCAAGCGCGTTGCCCCTAAGTCTCGTACCAAAGAAGTAGACGACGCCATTATGGCTTGTGAGAAATACAAAGACTTCGATGAATTCGAAACGTCAAGATTAGTAGTGAAGCCAGAAGTTAAAATTAACACCAAACAAATGGATATGGCTCCTACCTTTATGGATAAAAAAGGAAAGGTTGTTGTGTTCAGTTCTTCTCGCGATGAAAGCACTGGAACTAAAAGAGACCCCATCTCTGGTGAAAAATACATGGACCTCTATATTGCTGAGTACGATGTCAATGGCAACCCTACTAATGTAAAATCACTTGATACCAAAGGAGTTGTCAATACCACTGCCAACGAAGGTTCAGCAACATTCGATTCTAAACGCAAAAACATTTATTTCACGCGTTGTCCTAATGCCGAGAAAATGGACCTCGGTTGCGAAATCTGGACAGCTACCATGAGCGGTGAAGACTTCGATGATCCCAAAAAAATATCCCTTACTGTTTCTGACACGATCTCTGTTGGCCATCCTTGTTTATCATCCGATGACCAAATGTTGATTTTTGCATCCGACATGAAAAAGAGTCCGAACGGTGAAAAATCTTTTGGCGGCCGTGACCTCTGGTATGTCTCATTCGACAAGCGCACCAAAACCTGGGATTCAATTCCGCACAACATGGGTGCCATGTTCAATACTGCCGGAAATGAACTTTTCCCTTCAATTGGACCAAATGGTCAATTGTATTTTGCTTCTGATGGCTTACCAGGAATTGGAGGCCTTGATATTTTTGTTGCTGAAGCAGTTTCTGGTGAAACCAACAAATGGACTGGCGTTAAAAACATGGGTTACCCATTCAATTCTCAAGGTAATGACTACGCGATGTCTGACTTCGATGGCAAGTCTGGTTTCTTCACCTCTGAGCGCAAAACAACCAGCAACCAAGAGTATGCACCAGAAATCTGGAGTTTCAATACGCCACCAAATCTATTCGATCTGCGTGTAACTGTATACGAGTCAGGTAAGAAATCTAAAAAATTAGCCGGTGCTAAAGTATACGTGACTATTTCAGATGGCACCAAGTTAGAAGGCGTTACTAAGTCAAATGGCAAAATTGCTTGGGATGCAATGCCTGACAAAAAAGGCCGTTATATCCTTGCTGGTAAAGAATTCACTTTAAAAGCAGAAAAAGAAGGTTATTACGAAGACAAAAAAGGCGCTAAATTTTCAACAGTTGGTTTAGAGCAAAGTCAAAGCTTCTTAATTGAAATGCCTTTATTGCCAGTTGGTGAAATTCGCACCCCAGAAATCCGTTACGTATTCGATCAGTGGGTATTTATCAACGATGCAACTTGTATGTCTTTAGACTCCCTTAAGTTCTTAGACAGCATGCTCAAAGAATATCCTAATGTCACTATCGATTTATTCTCACACACAGATGCACGTGGTGGAGACGCACGCAACCAAATGCTTTCTGAAAATCGTGCTAAAGCAGTCTACAAACATTTAGTTGAAACTTGTGGTATTGACCCACGCCGTATTCGTCCGGTAGGACGCGGAGAGGCTGAGCCTGCAACTTGGGTAGACGAATCTGGCAAAACTGTAATCCTCACCGAAGATTACATCAATCAGTTCAAAACTTCTGATAAAGCTAAGTTTGAAATGCTGCATACCATTAACCGTAGAACAACCGCCAAGATCACTAGTACAACCTTTGAACCGAACACGGCTCCTGCGGCAGACCCAGAATACCGCAAGTTCAAACAACTTCCAAGATTATAAAAAAGAAAGGCGTCGGAAGGCGCCTTTTGTTTTTGCCCCATGAGACGCCTATTGCAAAAAATTGTTTTCTTCTTTGAGCTCCAATCTTTTGGGGTGTGTGAGTGGTGGGCCCGCCGTTTAGGTATCCGTACCAACAAAGTAAGACTTGGGTTTATCTACCTAAGTTTTATTGGCTTGGGCTCGCCTGTACTCCTTTATCTGATCATGGCTTGGATTCTCGAACACAAGCACTATTTCAAGTTTCAAGCCAAACGCAAACAATCTATTTGGGATTTATGAAATTGCTTATTACCGGCAGTAATGGCCTTTTAGGTCAAAAAATTGTCGATCTATGCCTTGCCAAGCAAATCGAATTTTTAGCAACTTCTAGTGGTGCAAATCGCAATTCCAAGTGTCCTGAGCAAGTCTATGAGGTATTAGATATTACCGATGAAGAGCATATTCAAACGGTATTAGGGCAATACCAACCCACTCACGTGATTCACACCGCCGCCATGACAAATGTGGATCAATGCGAGCTCCATCCGGAGGCTTGTGACCTCGTTAATCGCCAAGCTGTACTCATGCTCGCCAAGTGCTGCCAAAAGCAAGGCATCCACTTTCAATTGCTCTCAACTGATTTTGTTTTTGATGGTTTAGCAGGGCCTTATGCTGAGACTGATCAGCCTAATCCGCTAAGTGTTTATGCGCGCTCAAAGGTGGAGGGCGAAAATATAGTTCGACAACTAGAAGGCCTTAGTTATTCAATTGTTCGCACCATTATTGTTTATGGCCGAGGCGAACAACTATCTAGATCAAATCTCATTATTTGGGCAAAAGAAGCTTTAGAGAAAGGTGAGCCGTTGCAAATTGTCGACGATCAATTTAGGGCACCAACTTGGGTCAACGACCTCGCTTGGGCCTGTGTACGCATTTGCGAATTGGGTCAAACAGGTGTTTTTCATATCGCAGGCCCAGAGACTCTCTCTATCTATCAAATTGTTGAGCGGGTGGCAGCCTATTACCAACTCTCAATGTTACCAGTCAGTAAATTGAGTAGTTCTACACTTAAACAACCAGCCAAACGACCGCCACACACTGGATTTATCCTCGATAAAGCACGCGAGGTTTTGGGCTACGAACCCCATACACTTGAGCAAACATTTGCGCTGCTGTAATTCAGAAAAAAATTTATCTTTACCTACCTAAAAAATTAGAATATGAGTGTTTGGAGAAAAAAACCGGTAAGTCACTTTGAACGTGACATGAAAAAAAATGACCTCAACCGCGTTTTAAGTCGATGGGGGCTTACTTCATTAGGAATTGGCGCAATTATCGGCGGGGGTATTTTTACTTTAACTGGAATTGCAGCACATGACCACGCTGGTCCGGCATTGGCATTGTCTTTTGTTATAGCAGGTGTGGGTTGTTTATTTGCCTCGCTTTGTTATGCTGAATTTGCTTCTATCTTACCGGTTGAAGGCTCAGCATATGCCTATTCTTATGGAACTATGGGTGAACTTTTTGCATGGATTATTGGTTGGAACCTTATTTTGGAATACATGATGGGCGCTACAACTGTAGCCGTAGCCTGGAGTGGGTATTTTGAAAAGCTCTTGCATCAATTCGATATACATCCGCCAATGTGGCTCATGAACGACGCATTAACAGCCGCAGAAAAAGCACAAGAAGCAGGCATTCCAACCCCAGATTTCGCCTTTAATTTACCAGCATTTCTAATTACTTGGGTGGTTACTGCGATTCTTGTCAAAGGGATAAAAGAGGCTGCCAAAACCAATAACATGATCGTTATTCTAAAGGTTGCAGTTGTCTTGTTTGTAATTTTTGTTGGCTTCTTCTTTATTGATACGGACAATTACGTACCATTTATTCCTGAAACAGTCAACAACGCCGACGGATCCACGTCATTTGGGTGGTCAGGGGTAGTCACAGCTGCCACCATCGTATTCTTTGCTTACATTGGTTTTGATGCGGTATCTACACAGGCGGGTGAGGCAATTAATCCTAAGAAAGACGTTCCATTTGCGATCATCATGTCGTTGGTCATTTGTACTGTTTTATACATTGTTGTATCCTTGGTTTTAACCGGAATGGTTCCTTACAATGAGCTCGACATCAAAGCTCCTGTTGCTTCTGCATTTGAAGGTATTGGCATGCCGTGGGCAACTGTTTTGATTACCATAGCTGCCGTTGCGGGTCTTACCTCAGTTATGCTGGTTATGATGCTTGGTCAAACCCGTATCTTTTTGGGTATGGCGAAAGATGGTTTGTTGCCATTTAAAGTATTCGGCAAAATTCACGAAACCTATAAGACACCATTTAGAAGTACTATTCTAGTCGGCGCAATCGTATCAATTGTAGCAGCAACTACACCAATTGATAAAGTTTCTGAAATGTGCTCCATGGGTACTCTACTTGCATTCGCTATGATTTCTATTGCTGTTTTGATCATGCGTATCAAACAACCCGATCTAGAGCGGCCATTCAAGACGCCAGCAGTCTGGTTTGTGGCAATTGCCGGCGCAGGGTTTAACTTTGGCCTCATGTATTTCGTGCGCCCTGACACCTGGGTAGCGTTCATCATTTGGTCAACATTAGGCTTAATCGTTTATTTCTTGTACTCACGTAAACACAGTAACCTAAATGGCTACGCGTTCGAAGAGTCCTTGACGGGCCACGACGCTATTGTGAATGCTTCAGAAGAAGACTAATGTCTAGCGACAATAAGCGCTCGCTCGGCCTCCTCGATGCCACCTTATTGGTGTCGGGTTCCATGATTGGCTCCGGAATTTTTATTGTTTCCACACTCATGCTGCGCGATATCGGTTCGCCGGCTTGGTTACTGGTGCTTTGGGTCTTGACTGGGCTCATTACCATTTTTGCTGCGCTCAGTTATGGTGAATTAGCTGGCATGATGCCGAATGCAGGAGGGCAATATGTATATATCCAACGCGCTTATGGCAAAATGGCTTCGTTTCTCTACGGCTGGACGGTCTTTACGGTCATTCAGACTGGGGTTATAGCTGCGGTTGCAGTTGCTTTTGCAAAGTATACGGCTGTCTTTTTCCCAGGATTGAACGCAAGCATTTTAGAGACTTCTTTCTTTACCGTTACCTGGGCTCAGGTGCTTGCCATTGCCTCAATTGTTTTACTTACTTATTCCAATGCTCAAGGTGTACAGAACGGAAAAATCATTCAGTTTGTTTTTACATCTGCCAAGCTTTTTGCGCTCGGCGCTTTGATTGTTTTAGGAATTTATTTGGGCTTGAAAACCGATGTATTTGCCCTCAATTTTACCGACGCATGGAAAGCCACCAAAACAGTTGTTTCGGATGGAGGAAGTATTACTCAAATCTCCCTTACAGGTTGGGCATTGGTTGGTGCTTTGGGTGCAACAATCATCAATTCTTTGTTTTCTGCCGATGCCTGGAACAACGTTACTTTTATCGCCGGAGAAATCAAAGACCCTAAAAAGAACATTCCCAAAAGTTTGTTTTTCGGCACTTTAATCGTGACGGTTATTTACGTTTTAGCTAACATCGCATACCTTGCCCTGCTTCCAGTAAATGGAAGCCCTGATGGCCTTAACCCGATTGATCAAGGGATGTTATTTGCCAGTAATGATAGAGTAGGGGCCTCTGCTGCTTATGTTATTTTCGGAGATGCAGGGATCTTACTGATGGCAGGCCTTATTATGGTTTCTACTTTTGGATGTAATAATGGTTTGGTTTTGGCAGGTTCGCGTTTGTTCTACGCCATGTCAAAAGACGGACTTTTCTTTAAGAGTGCAGCGCAGCTCAATTCAAATGCTGTTCCTGCACGCGCCCTCTGGATCCAATGCGCCTGGGCAAGTGTGCTCTGCTTGTCAGGAAAGTATGGCGATTTACTCACCTATAGCACCTTCGCCAGCTTGTTGTTTTATATCATCACCATTTACGGCATTTTTAGACTGCGCAAATTAGAACCTGATACGCCAAGGCCCTACAAAGCTTGGGGATACCCGTATATTCCTGCGCTTTATATTGTCCTCACGCTAGCCATTTGTGTCGATTTATTGATTTATGATTTTCGAAATGCCGGAATGGGCCTTTTTATTGTATTGCTTGGAATTCCGGTTTATTACTTAATCGAGTCGAAAAGAAAAGCTGCTTAGCCAATAAGCACGGTAAGTTCTCGTTGAGGCTTACATGAAAAAACCATTTGTACTTTTCTCCAAGCGTTTAGAACGCGGCACCCTAATTTGGCTTTGTGTTTGCGTTTTGGTAATCTTCCTTCCACGTATAGAGGCCTACTTTACAGAACCCGAACTCTCTTACGAGTGGACTTACGTGGAAGAAAGCAGAGTCAATCATGCATTTACAACTCAAAAAGATAGCGCTCCGCGCGCTTTAGCTCGTTTTAAGCCACTTTGGCGTCGTTGCGCACCACAATCCCTGAATGCATCCGATTGGCAGCGTCTAGGACTCAGTTCTAAACAGGCATCATCGATGTTGCGTTACCGAGATAAATACGGTTTTCATTCGATAGAACAGATGCGTAGTATTCGCGTTTTACCACCTGAATTGTTAAAACTCATTTCAGATTCATTGAACTTTGATCAAAGAATAGGGTCTAAGCAAACAAGGAATATGAATGGAAAGATGCCAGAGGTCTCAGGTAACATTCAAGAGAAGAAAATTCAGAAATTAGACCTCAATTCAGCAACGGTGGACATGTTGGTGGCCTTGCCGGGTATTGGTCAGTATACAGCTGAAAAGATCATAGCTTACCGCAACCGTCTTGGAGGTTTTTTACATCTAAATCAACTTTCTGAAATCAAAGGAATGAAGCTTGAGCTCATTGACAAAGCCCAACCATATTTAGAAATCAATAAAGAGGTGGAAAGGCTGGCCTTAAATTCAATTACCTATGAAGCTCTCAAGCAACACCCTTATCTCACCTGGAACCAGGCTAACTCAATTATTAAGATGCGCAATCAAAAAGGTGGATTCAAAGAAGTAAAGGAACTCAAAGAATCTGTATTAATTGATGAGGAGACATACAAAAAACTCTTGCCTTATGTATCTTTGTGACATGACAATTCAAGAGCAACTCAAGTCAGTGATCCGCGATGTGCCTGATTTCCCGAAACCAGGCATCCTGTTTAAGGATATTTCTACCATCATGTTGAATCCTCAAGTTTCCAATGCTGTTCTAGATCATCTTGTTGCACAATACCAAGATGCTAACCTAGACGCAATTGCTGGCATAGAAAGTCGTGGCTTCTTATTCGGCTATCCTTTGGCCATGCGCTTAGGCATTCCATTTGTACTCATCCGCAAAGAAGGCAAGTTGCCTTACGACAAGATCAAACATGCATATGAACTCGAGTATGGGTCGGCAATAATAGAAATGCACACCGACGCTGTCAAGGAAGGGCAGCGCGTTCTCATACACGACGACCTCCTGGCAACAGGTGGCTCAGCTGCTGCCGCTGCTACACTCATTGAAAAAAGCGGCGCTGTAGTGGCCGGCTTTGACTTCTTAGTGGCGTTGTCGTTCTTAGAAGGCGAACAAAAATTAGCTCCTTTCAGCGAACAAATTGCATCAATTGTGAATTATTAATACAATGAGAATGGCTTAACTTTCTTTCGAATTATTTCATCAACAACTATCATCAATCAACAACATGAGTACCTATTTTACTGAACAACAGCAATTACTTGCCCAAATGGTGCGAGACTTCGCAGAGCGCGAAATCCGCCCAAATCTGAAGCACTGGGACGACCACGAAATTTTCCCAGTTGAAGTCATGAAAAAAATGGGCGAACTTGGTTTACTCGGCATCTTTATTCCAGAACAATACGGAGGTTCGGGCTTTGGCTATAACGAATATGCAACTGTGCTAATGGAACTCGGCAAGGTGTGCGGCGGAGTTGGTTTGAGTGTGGCTGCGCACAACTCTTTGTGCACGGTACACATCTATTATCATGGCTCGGAGGCTCAAAAACAAAAGTACCTACCCAAACTAGCAAGTGGCGAATGGATTGGCGCTTGGGGCTTAACCGAGGCAAATACGGGTTCCGACGCCATGCGCATGAAAGCAACGGCCGTTCGCGACGGCGACCACTGGATTTTAAATGGTTCTAAAAACTGGATTACACATGGCCTTACAGGCGATGTATCTGTTGTACTGATCCGAACAGGTGAACTTCTAGACAGCATAGGCATAACTGCATTTATTGTGTAAAAAGGAA
>JAIXXP010000112.1 GCA_027490665.1 Cryomorphaceae bacterium
AAAGATACTTTGGTCGTCGTAAAAATGTTTGGACAGTTGCAAAAAATGCCATTGAAAAAGGGCTTGTTTATGCATACTCCGGACGTAAGCAAAAGAAAAGAAACTACCGTTCACTCTGGATTACCCGTATCAACGCGGGAGCTCGCCTACACGGCATGAGCTATTCACAGTTTATGGGTGCCGTACACAAAAGTGGAATTGAACTCAATCGCAAAGTACTTGCTGATTTAGCCATGAACCACCCAGAAGCTTTCAAAGCAGTTGTCGATACGGTAAAAAAATAAGTTTGAAACCTATATCAGCTCAAAGCCATTAGTCCACCCGATTAATGGCTTTTTTTATTTTTACAATTCACAATGATACGCATCGGTTTAGTTGGTATGGGCTATTTAGGTCGCGTTCACCTCAAGGTGTTACAAGACTTACCCGCTCATTTTCATATTGCGGGTGTTTTTGATCACAATACTGATCGTGCTGCTGAGCTAAGGTCTGAAATACCAGGTCTTACCATCTTTACTTCGTATCAGGAGCTCCTTCAAAACACCGATGCTGTAGCAATTATAGCAAGTACTCCAGCTCATTTTGACTTAGCAGCACAGGCCATTCGTTCCAGAAAAGCTGTGTTCATTGAAAAACCAATTTGTTCGCTTCTAAACGATGCTCAACAACTTAAGGTGTTGGCCGCACAGCAGCAGGTTTTGGTTCAGGTCGGGCATATCGAAAGGTTCAATCCGCTCCTTATGGCGCTTTTTACCCAAATCGAAGGTAAAGCAATTCAGGTTTTAAAGTCCAATCGTTCCGCATCTTTTCAATTAAGAGGTTCAGAGGTGTCGGTAGTTTTGGATTTAATGATCCATGACATCGACCTTTTACTTGCTTTGACTTCAGCTACTATTGAAAATATAGAAGTAACAGCCAAGCAACAACAAAGCGAGCACCCCGATGAAGTTTGGGCAAAACTCACTTTTTCAAACGGAATGGTTGCCGAGCTATTTGCCTCAAGAATTGCAGCACAAAGAACCAGAACCATAGACCTTTCACTTTCGCAGGAAACCTATCACCTCGATTTGATCAACCAAGAAATGACAATTCAATCAAGTACAGGTGAGCATAACTCAATTCAAGTAAAGCCGCACAATGCGATGCAACAACAATGGCTAGAATTTGCACATTGCTACGAACAACAATTGGCTCCGAGGGTTGATATCCAAGCAGGTATTGCAGCGCTGCAATTAGCCTTGCAAATTGAAGCCAGTGCAAAGGACTATATTTCTCAAAATACGATACAATCCATACAATAAAAATGCAATTCTCACGTTCCGTTTTCATGGCCTATCGCTACCTACTGTTTCTCGGTTTACTGCTCAGTGCTTGCGTGAAAAACAATCCAGACCCAGCTTGGCTAGCAGTCAGCGAATGGACCCTCGAGGCCAATCCAGCGCTCAATGGGGAAGAAGGTCAGTTGACCCATAAACTTACCGATGCTTGGGTTTATGTCGACGGACAACTGATCGGCGTATTTGAAGTGCCTTTCAAAATTCCGATCCTTAAAGAGGGTTCAGCAAGTATCCGCATTTACCCAACGATCCGAGTGAATGGTGTTTCAGCTACAAAAATGCGCAATGAGCACATGGTTCCTTTTGAAACAACTGGGGTATTTGTAAATAATGAAACCTTAACAATTGCACCCAAAACACATTACAAAGACGACGTTAATTTCTGGATTGAAGATTTCGAAGACATCAACATCAAAATCACCGACGACCCCAACACCTCTTCGGCAAATCTGATTTTAGCAAATGATACGCTCAAATGGTTCAATGGCAATTATTATGGAAAGGTTGCCCTGAGTGCTCAAGACTCTATTTGGGTCGCCTACACCAACCAAGATCAACAATTGAGCATACCCAAGAACAAACAAGCCATGCTAGAAATCGATTATTGCAATTCGGTTCCATTCACCAATTATTTATTATTTGTCAATTCAAATGGCACCAATGAAAACCCGATGATTACCATGAATAAAAGTCCTTTAACGGCCTTGCGTTGGAAGAAGATATATATTTATCTCAGCGAGGTCATTACTGCTGGACCAAACAATACAAGCTATATTCAGGCTTTTAGGTCATTTTATGACGCTACAATACCCAATAATTTCATCTTGATTGACAACATAAAAGTGGTTTATTTTTAATGAAAGATCGCTTTTGGATAGCATTTTTGGTCTGTATAGATTTATTAACCGCGAGTAGCTCTTGGGGTTTGTTTTTTTATGTTCGTCAGGTTCAAATTGAAGGCAAGGCGTTTCATGCCGACGAGAACTTTTGGCTTGGCATCTTGTTTTTACCTTTCTTCTGGTTGCTTTTTTACATGCTTCAGGGTACGTATCACGAAATACGCCGTTTGTTTCGCTTAAAAGTGCTCAACCTCAGTTTGGCAGCATCCTTTTTCGGTACCATCGTTCTATTTTTCACTTTATTGCTAGACGACCAAGTGCGTAGTTACCAAAACTACTACCAACTGACCATTTGGCTCTTTATCATACATTTTACTCTTTCTTCTTTTGGCAGGATTATCTTTACGACGGTTCTCATTAAATACATCAAGGCAGCTGGCCATGGCTTTAAAACCCTGATCATTGGCGGCAATGAGCGGGCTATAGAAATTTACCAAGAGTTGTTGTCGGCCCCCAACATGATCAACGATTTTGTGGGTTTTATTCAGGTCAATGGCCGAGATAATTTACTTTCGTCGCACCTAAACCATTTAGGTAAACTTGCCGATTTAGAAGCAACTTTAGCTGACCATCAGGTAGAGGAAGTTATCATCGCAATAGAAAGTTCAGACCACGACCGTTTGCAATCCATTATGGCCCGTATAGACAACGGCAATATCCGAATTCGGGTGCTCCCCGATATGTACAGCATTCTTGCAGGTTCTGTCGACATGACCAACATCTACGGTGCGCTGCTCATTGAAATCAATCCGGATGTCATGCCTTACTGGCAAAGAGCCGTCAAACGCGGGATGGATATCGTGTTTTCATTTATTGCCCTTTTGTTGTTGATTCCCTTTTTTATTTTTTCCTCCTTTGCCGTAAAGTTCTCTTCGCCAGGGCCCATTTTTTTCTTGCAGGATAGAGTAGGGCGAGGCGGAAAGCGTTTCAAAATTATTAAGTTCCGCACAATGTACATCGATGCTGAAAAAGCTGGCCCGCAACTTTCAACTGAAGGCGATCCGCGTATTACGCCGATTGGGCGCTTCATGCGCAAGACACGCCTCGATGAATTTCCGCAGTTTTTCAATGTTTTATTAGGACAAATGTCTTTAGTGGGGCCGCGTCCGGAACGTCAGTATTACATCGATCAGATTGTAGCCTTAGAACCACAATACATGCAGCTCACCCGCGTGCGCCCTGGCATTACCTCATGGGGACAGGTGAAATATGGCTATGCTGAAAATGTCGATCAAATGTTACAGCGCATGAAGTTCGACCTTATTTACATGAAAAACCGAAGTATAGCACTCGATATCAAGATCATGTTTTATACCGTGATCATTGTTTTCAAAGCGCAAGGAAAATAACAACTTGTTGCATTCAAATAAAAATGCTATCTTTGCACCCTTAATTCACTTATTTATAAACCTGGGTTTCGGACCCAAAACTGTAAAGTACAATGGCAACACGCATTCGTCTACAAAGACACGGTAAAAAAGGCAAACCATTTTTTCATTTGGTAGCAGCTGATAGCCGTGCAAAACGCGATGGTAAATTCATCGAAAAACTCGGAACATACAATCCAACCGCTAATCCTGCAGTAATCAACATCGATTTCGATGCCACACTTGCTTGGGTTCAAACAGGAGCTGAAATGTCCGAAACTGCTCGTGCTATTCTATCTTACAAAGGAGTTTTGTACAAAAATCACTTGCTTAACGGCGTGAAAAAAGGTGCACTAACTGCTGAGCAAGTAGAAGAGCGTTTCAACAAATGGTTGGCTGACAAAGAAGCTAAAATCGAAGGTAAAATCACCGGTTTGGTGAAAGGTGCTGAGAAAGCGAAAGCTGATCGCATGGCAGCCGAGGTTGCAGCTAACGCAGCAAAGGCTGCTGAAGTACAAGCTAAAAACACACCAGAAGTAGAAGAAGTAGCTGCTGAAGAAGCTCCTGCGGCTGAAGAAGTAGTTGCTGAAGAGGCTCCTGCAACTGAAGAAGTAGTTGCTGAAGAGGCTCCTGCTGCTGAAGAGGTAGTTGCTGAAGAAGCTCCTGCAACTGAAGAAGTAGATGCTGAAGAAGCTCCTGCAACTGAAGAAGTAGTTGCTGAAGAAGCTCCTGCTGCTGAAGAGGCATCTGAAGAGGCTGCTGCTGAATAAGCATATGCAAATTCAAGATTGCTATTATTTAGGTCTTATCGCGAAACTTCACGGATTCAAAGGTGAAGTTTCGCTGTTTTTAGACGTTACA
>JAIXXP010000075.1 GCA_027490665.1 Cryomorphaceae bacterium
AACAATGGTGAAGTAACAGTATTGGCTACAGCTGACAGCGCAAATTTTTACACTGTCACCTTTTACGACTCGAATGACACCATTACTGTAGAAACTCAAGATGGAGAAGCCACGCACACTTTCAACGCCTCTGGAACCTACAAAATTCGCACCCGTGCACACTCCATTCAGACTGCCTACATCGAAAAAACCGAAGATGTAGTCATCAGCATCAGTACTGGAAATACCGGCGCACCAACTACTGGCTATATCAGTCCGCTCACTTATCCAAATTACACGTTGGTCTGGAATGACGAATTCGATGGAACAAGTCTTTCTTCTGACTGGACTTACGATATTGGGACAGGAAGCTGGGGTTGGGGCAATAACGAGTTGCAATTCTACAGACAACAAAATGCTGTAGTTTCAGATGGCCTGCTTACGATTACTGCCAAAAATGAAACCTTCAATACGTCAAACTACACCTCGAGCCGCATCAAAACACAAGGCCTAAAATCGTGGAAATATGGGCGTGTCGATGTGCGGGCTGCGCTTCCCTATGGGCAAGGTATTTGGCCAGCAATCTGGATGCTCGGAGACAACATCACTAGCGTTGGATGGCCAGCTTGTGGAGAAATCGATATCATGGAACTCATAGGCGGCGCAGGTGCCAATGACCGCACGGTTCATGGAACTGTACACTGGAGTAATGCAGGCGCTCACGCACAATTTGGCGGCAGCAAAACGCTCACTTCAGGTAAATTTGCAGATAACTTTCATGTGTTCTCTATCGTCTGGGATGCTAATTCCATTCATTGGTTGCTTGATAACGTAGAATACCATTCCATCAATACAAGCCCTGCTGAAATGGACGAATTCCGCGAGAAATTCTTCATCATTATGAATATAGCAGTCGGAGGAAACTGGCCTGGATCTCCAAACGCCAGCACCATTTTCCCACAAAAAATGTACGTAGATTACGTTCGCGTCTTCCAATAAACCATATCCTCTCATGAAATTATTGTCTTCATTATTGATGTTGGCGGTGCTTTTAGGCTTTAAACAATCCGAAGAGCCTTTCTTCACCAAACCAACTACAGCCGATATCGAAACGCTTATTGCACAAATGAGCATCGAAGAAAAAGTCGGGCAAACTTGTCAGATTACACTAGATGCCATTCACCGCACCGATGAAAAAGGGCAAGCGCTCGTTCCCGCACAAATTGATCAAGCCAAACTCAAGGAAGCACTTGAAACTTATCATGTTGGATCTATTTTAAACGTAGGCGCACATACGCTTACTCGCGAGGAATGGAAGTCCATCATGACAGACGTCCATGCGCCTTACCTCAAAAAAGAACAAAACATCCCAATTCTTTATGGGATTGATGCCATTCACGGTGTCAATTACACAGTAGGTGGCACGCTTTTCCCTCAGGAAATTGGCTTGGCCGCCACATGGAACACCGAACTCGCTCGTCAGATGGGAGAGGTAACTGCCTATGAGTGCCGTGCATCTGGTATTCCATGGAACTTCTCACCGGTTCTTGACTTAGGCCGCCAACCGCTTTGGTCGCGTCATTTTGAAACACTCGGCGAAGACCCCGTTTTGGGCACGCAAATGGGCGTAGCACTCGTGGAAGGCTATCAAGGAAAAGGAGAAAGCGTTGATCAGTTTCATGCCGCAGCTTGCCTCAAGCATTTTGTTGGTTATAGCGCAAGCTTCTCAGGTCGCGACCGCACGCCGGCATTTATTCCAGAAAAATACATGCAAGAATTGTATTTGCCTGCATTCAAAGCAGCCGTGGAAAAAGGTGCGCTTACGCTCATGATCAATTCTGGGGTCGTGAATGGTATTCCTGGTCATGCCAATTATCAACTCCTCACCCAAACCCTCAAAAAAAATTGGGGTTTCAAGGGTTTTGTGGTTTCAGATTGGGAAGACTTCATCATGTTACACTCCGTTCACCGCACTGCGCCTTCTATAGCCGAAGCGGCAATTCAAGCCTTCAATGCAGGTGTAGACATGAGCATGGTTCCTTCTAACCCACAATACAAAACTTACTGTCAAGACATGGTCAAAGCGGTCAAGGAGGGTAAAATTTCAATGGACAGATTAAACGATGCCGTCAGAAGAATTCTTTATGTCAAAAACCAACTCGGACTTTTCGATAATCCGCTTCCAGATCTAAGCAAATACCCTCTATTTGGCAGCCAAACTTTCAAAAATATCGCGAAACAAGCCGCTTTAGAATCGATTACTTTGCTCAAAAACAAAGAAAGCTTGCTTCCTCTAAATGGAAAACAACGCATTCTTGTAGCGGGGCCCGGGGCTGCAAGCATCAATATGCTCAATGGTGCCTGGACACACACTTGGCAAGGAATGGACACCAGTTACAACACAACAGGTGTTTTAAATATCTTTCAAGCGCTGCAAAGCCAATTGCCCACTGCAAGTATTTCATACCAAAAAGGGGTTGAACTTTACTTAGAAAAGGATTTTGAAGCCTCCAGATTTGTTGAACTTGATAACTACAAAAAAGCACTCAAGAAAAACGACATCATTGTCATTTGTGTTGGTGAGCTACCCTCTACCGAAAAACCAGGCGATATCAGAAGTTTACAGCTCGACGATAAACAAAAAGAATTGGTGCGCTTGGCCAAAGCAGCCAAGAAAAAGGTCGTGTTGGTACTGTTAGAGGCGCGTCCGCGCATCATCAATGACATTGAGCCACTCTGCGACGCCATCATCCAAGCTTACTTACCAGGTGATCAAGGAGGGCTTGCACTTGCAGAACTCGTTACAGGAAAAGCCGATTTCACTGGTCGCTTGCCTTATACCTACCCGCGCTACGACGGCGTCATCGAATTCTATGACCACCCGCGCAGCGTCGCCCGCTCCAAATCTGGCGATTTCTCTGCTTACAACCCGCAATGGGACTTCGGTTTTGGTTTATCTTATAGAGCCGCAACGATCAATGGCATGCGTTTCGATGCGAAAGACGAGCAAAAAGGTACGTTTAGTATTCAAGTCAATGTGAGCAATCCACACAACCAAGAAATAACCACAATTGTTCCTATTTACCTCAGCGACTTATACGCTTCAACCACACCTGAAAATAAAAGATTGATTGACTTTTATAAAGTGAAGCTACGACCAGGTGAAAACAAAACACTTGAGTTTAGTTTTGACGCAACAACGCTCAAACGCGTCAGTGCAGACGGAAAATGGCGTGCCGAAAAAGGGACTTTTGAAATTTTCTGTGGTCAAGAAAAACTTACTTTTGAACTTTTTGACGACTTATTGTTTTAACTGATAACGAGTACATTAAGCCTTGCATTTTTTGCTTATTGTATTTTTTACTATATTTATCCCGTTCTTTTAATTTTGAACTTTAAAACCCCTAAAAATTAACAACATGAAAAAACTGTACTTTTTACTTTTTGCTCCAATCTTGAGTTTTTCTGCTCAGATTGAGGGTACTTGGAAATTAGCACCTCAAGCAGCAGCGCTTGGCGTGGGTCCTTCTGGTCCTGGCGACATGAGCTGGTGGGCGAACGGTGCTGGTGATGTAACTACGCGCGCTTGTTTGTTTGACGACTCCATTAAATTTGAAGCCAACGGCACCATGACCCATTACATGGATGGTTCAACTTGGTTAGAAGCATGGCAAGGTGCGCCAGAAGGTTGTGGTGCGCCAATTGCTCCGCACGTTGGTGGTGCTGCTACGTATGCATACAATGCTGCAGCAGGAACCCTTACTGTAAATGGTTTAGGTGCTCATATTGGTTTGGCTAAAGTAATCAACGGTGCCGAAATCAGTAACCCTAGCTTAGCTGCTAGTTCTATTACTTACAACGTAGCGCTTTCTAACGGTGGCAACACCATGACGGCTGACATCAACTTCGGTCCAGGATGGTGGCGTTTTGTGTACCAACGTACAGTTCCACTTCCAGTTCAAGACTACAACGTTAAATTCCGCGTAGATATGTCACAATACACAGGTTCTTTAACTGGTGGTGTGTTCGTAAACGGTTCTTTCAACGGTTGGTGTGGTACTTGTAACCCAATGACAGACATGGGTAACGGCATGTGGGAAGTAACTCTTCCACTTGCTCCTGGTGCTATTGAATACAAATTCACTATCGACGGCTGGAGCGCTCAAGAAGAGTTCACAGGTTCTGAAACTTGTATCGACCCAATCAACGATGGATTCAACAACCGTTACCACGTAGTTGCTGGCGATGTTGTTTTGCCTAACGTATGTTTTGCAAGCTGTAACATTTGTACCAATGATGTTGCTTTCGCAGTAGACATGAATGACTACGTAAACGGTGGTGGTTCAACAACTGCTGGTGTTTTCTTAAACGGTACCTTCAACGGCTGGTGTGGTACTTGTACCCCAATGACAGACGCTAACGGCGACAACGTTTGGGAAGTAACAGTTCCACTAGGTTTAGGTGCTATTGAGTACAAATTCACAGTTGATGGCTGGAATGTTTCTGAGCAATTTGTTGGTGGTGAGTCTTGTACTGTAACAAATGGTGGTTTCACCAACCGTTCTTACAACGTAACTGCTCCTGCAACAGTT
Organism: Cryomorphaceae bacterium; assembly: GCA_027490665.1. Classification (GTDB taxonomy): domain Bacteria; phylum Bacteroidota; class Bacteroidia; order Flavobacteriales_D; family Crocinitomicaceae; genus UBA952. The sequence continues at coordinate 4,572 of JAIXXP010000075.1, forward strand.
GGTCTAGTATGTTGGGAAAGCTGTGGTGCATGTTTAGGCGGTATTTCTGACTTGGATGCAGCGGTAGCTATCTACCCTAACCCAGTAAACAGCATCATGACTGTTCAAGCTACTGAGGTGATGCAACAAATCCGCATCGTTGACCTAACAGGTAAAGTAGTTGCCGCTTTTGTTGGCAACGGTCTTACTCAAGAAATCAGCGTAGACGACCTCAAAGCAGGTATCTACACACTCCAAGTTGTAACGACTGCAGGTAACAGCAGCAAGCAATTTGTGAAAAAATAAGAAGTTGATTGATGAAAAGGAGGGGCTTTCGAAAGAGGCCCCTTTTTTTGTGCCTAAAATCGGCGTTCTATGCGTATTTTTGCAACATGGATCACGACATCGAACTCCGCTTTCAAAAACTACAAAAACACCTTGAAAAAGACTTTGGCCCCGGAATGGACATGTCTACTTTCTTATTTTTGGTGGGTGTAAACGAACTCGGCATGGGGCACCAAACGTTTTCCAAACAACAAAAAATGGAGCTCATGCATATTGCTATCTGCACTTTGCTTGAACCCTACGGCTACTATACCTTTGATGGCCGCGATGCCGACCTCTGGCCGCACTACACACTCAACCAAAAGCTGCCGGCACTCAACCATCAACAACAGCAGCACCTCCTCAAAGAAGGGCTCCTAGATTATTTCATCAAAAACGATTACTACCATGAAATACCTGAATCTATTTAGTCTTATTGCTGTAATTGTACTCATCTCATCCTGCCATTCCACGGAGGTTTCACTCCGAGGAAGCAAAGTTCAGGAGCTTCCGCATTCAGATCAAGACAGCGAAACTGAGAAAAGCACATTTGCAAGCTCAGAATCACAGGTAGTTGCGCCTAGCACAGCAAAGAACACACCTCATCAAGAGGTCAATACATTAACAGATCAAGCCAATGCTGCTGTTATAAATGACAATTACACACCTATTTCACAAAAAGGCAGAAACACTCAAACAGTCCATACTTCTTCCAAAACTGCCCAAGACAGTTCTGTAAAACCTAAAATCAAACTCCAATTCAATCATCCCAAATCCCACGCAACTGCCAGCAAAAATCTTACACACCCTTCAAAAGGTCTTTTTGGTAGCGTTGGGCGTTCTTTTGGCGTGGTTGGAGTGGTTTTCATTTTTGTTGGTTTGATCTTATTTCTAATTGGGGGTTTGCTCATTGATACCCTTGGCGCCTTATTCCTTGGTTTTGGGTTGGTTTTTCTCTTAATTTGGTTGGTTTTAGCAGTTTTGCAAGGCCTATTTGACGTAATTTTGTAACAATGTCAGAAGCCATCCAAAAGCCACCAACTAAATTTAAAACCTACTTGGTTTTCACCAAGTTCAGACTTTCCTTTTTAGTCATCTTATCTGCACTTACGGGTTATTTATTTGCTGGAGGTCAAGATTGGCTCGAGATTACCTACCTCATGCTAGGCGGAACGCTCGTAACAGGCGCATCCAACGGCGCCAACCAAATTTGGGAACGCGACCTCGATCAAATTATGAACCGTACCAACCGCAGGCCTTTGCCTACCGGCCAAATGCAGCTCAAAGAAGCCTACATTGTAGTCGTACTATTTCTTATAGTTGGTACGTATTTACTCTACCTTATCAATCTCAAAAGTGCCCTGCTTGGTGTTCTCGCATTTGCGAGTTATGTCTTTGTTTATACACCGCTCAAACAAATTACCCCGTGGGCAGTATTTGTTGGTGCTTTTCCAGGTGCCATTCCGCCGTTTTTAGGCGCCATTGCTGCTACCGATGCATTCGGATTTGTACCCGGAATCCTGTTCTTTGTACAATTCACCTGGCAATTTCCGCACTTCTGGGCCATTGCATGGGTACTCTACGACGACTACAAAAAAGCCGGATTCTCCTTGCTCCCATCCAAAACTGGCAAAGACAAAGCTTCCGCCTTTCAAATCATGGCCTATTCCCTTGCGCTCATCCCTTTTAGCCTTATGCCCTGGATTCTCGGCTGGACCGGCTATATTACCCTTATTGCAGCCAGCATCATGGGCATTTGGTTCTTTTATTTGTCTTATAAACTCTATCATAGTTGCGAAACTTCCGATGCGCGTAAACTCATGTTCGCTTCGTTTGTTTACTTACCGATCATCCAATTCATTTATGTTTTTGACCGATCCGATCGCTTTATTGACTTATTAAAAACACTGTCATGAATTACGAACAAGAACTAAAACCTGAAGTCAGGGAAAAAATGAAAAAAAATCTCGTATACGTCGGGATTTTCAGCATTATCATGCTATTTGCCGGCCTTACCTCTGGCTATTACGTATCTATGGGCAAATCCTTTTGGCTGAAATATCCAATGCCAACTGGTTTTTACCTCAGTACACTTTTTATTGCGCTCAGCTCCTTGAGTTTCTGGTTGGCTATTCAAGGTGCCAAAAAAGACAAGCAAGGCCAATTGAAAGGTGCAATGACCGCCACACTACTCTTTGGGGCAGCCTTCCTTTATTATCAATTCCAAGGCTACGGTGAGCTCGTCGATAAAGGCTTAAATCCCGTCAACGACATACTTGTTACAAACGGTCGCTATGGAGATTATTACGAAATTAAATATAAAGGCAATCTCGTCGCTGTAGATGGCAACGAATACCTCATCAACGGCAAGCCAATTGCCAATTCAGACTTCAAGAAAATTCAGTCATTTTTCAAACCATTTGAAAAAATCGACCGCAATGCGCCAATTCGTATCAAAAAGCCGAATTCACAAATTGAACTATTTTACATGGGAAGTCCGGTCCTGATCAAAGACAAACAATTGTTTGCCAACGACAGCACCCAACTCACTTACTCTGACGGAATTCGTTTGAGCGATCTTGCTATTAACATTCGAGACAAACGCGGCGATTTCTTTGCCCATGGCTCTTACGGCAAAGACTTCACTATCTTTTACAGCGGAAAAGCCCTCGATTACCAAAACCGCCAACTCCTGTACAACGGCACCGCCTTAAAACCGCATATGCAATTAAGCGCCATGCAAGCTGCCGATTCCGCTTCGGCATTTCTTTACTTAATCACGTTTGTACATCTATTGCACGTGCTCATTGCCTTGCTTTACCTTATGAAGGTTGCAATTGCCTCATTTTCAGGTAAGTTTAATTCTCAAAACACATTGTCACTCAGATTGAGCAGTATCTTCTGGCACTTTTTAGGGCTTTTGTGGCTGTATTTACTCGTCTTTTTGATTTTTATTCACTAAACTTGCACAAAAATTTCTCTTAAAATGGCTGGACATTCTGCACAACTAGACGCCAAAACACTATGGGGTGGTAAAGAATCCCCTTTCCAAACAAGTTATGGCAAACTAATGATGTGGTTCTTCCTTGTATCGGATGCACTCACTTTCAGCGGTTTATTAATTGCTTATGGCTTTACACGCCACAACGCCCAAGATGCTTGGCCGATTGGTGAAGAAACCTTTAACTCCATGCCTTTCTTAGGTCATGGTTATCCGCTACTTTATGTGGCCCTCATGACTTTTATTCTCATCGTATCTTCGGTTACCATGGTATTAGCTGTTGAAGCTGGTCACCGCATGGACCGCAAAGGAGTTACCAAATGGATGATCGCTACCGTCATCGGTGGTTTCTTCTTTTTAGGCTCTCAGGCTTGGGAATGGTCTCACTTCATTCATGGTTCAGAATTCGGTAAAATCGAACTTTCCGATGGTTCTGTAGCTATTGTTAAAGGTCATTTCGGTGAAATCAACAGTTTTACAGTTCTTGAAGCCGGTAAAAAACACAAAGTAGGTGCTGTTATTAAAGAAGACCTCATGCACCAATTCCAACATGCTGCTGAAAAAGGTCATTTAGAAGCCGGTAAAATTCATTTAGCCGATGGTTCTGTTGCTAAAATCAACAAAGCAAAAGACCACGACATGAAGCTCATCATCAAAAAAAGCGGTAAGCTTTACCAAGTTGGTGGCAAAGAGATCACAGGTAAAAAAGCTGAGCAACTTTACTATGAGTCGCTTTATGCTGGAGAAAAAAACCGCGTCATCTACGGTGCTAACATGAAACAAAACGAATACGGCCCACAACAATACGCACAGTTCTTCTTCTTCATTACAGGTTTCCACGGTTTCCACGTATTCTCAGGAGTTGTCATCAATATCCTCATTTTACTTGGTGTTCTATCCGGAACCTACCACAAACGCGGTCACTACGAAATGGTTGAAAAAACTGGTTTGTACTGGCACTTCGTTGACCTTGTTTGGGTCTTTGTATTTACCTTCTTTTATTTATTGTAATTCTCTTAAACTACACACATCATGGAAAGAGACGACCTCATAGAATATTCCCTTCACGGACACCACGACGAAGCTAAAGGAAAAGAAATCCGCAGCAAAATCTACAAAGTCACCATTCTTTTGACTTTGATTACCGTCATCGAAGTTTTCATCGGTGCAAGTATCAAACAATCTTCTGATTGGTGGACGACCGTAAAAATCATCTTTATTTTGCTTACGCTTCTCAAAGCTGGCTACATCGTTATGGTTTTTATGCACCTCGGAGACGAACGCAAATATTTGCGCAACGTCATCCTCATTCCTTACTTTATTTTTGTTTTGTACCTGATTTTCATTGCCCTCTGGGAAGGTACCGCAGTTGGCAACGTTTGGGAAACTATGTGGCAATAATTCATGGAAGATAAAACCGCCACCCGCAGTAAAAAGAGATCCATATTAGCACTATCTCTTGTCTTTGGGCCAGCGCTTTTTTTAATTTTCATGGCTACACGTGGTTGCGACCACCGTTTTAAAAAATTAGCAGATTACGGGTTGGTGAAAACACCAACCTTTTCTGTTTACAACCACAAAGGCAAACAAGAACTATCGCTCCAAGATTACCAAGACCAAATTGTACTTGTAACCACACTTCAAACAAGTTGCCCGCACAATTGTGGGCTCGCTTTCTTTCCGCTCACCCAGAATCTTTACAAAGATTTACGCACCAATAAGCGTAAAAAACTCAAAAAGGTGCGCCTACTTTCTATTGTTGTCGATTCTCTCGGCAATCCAGTTTCTGAAGAAGAATTACTTGATATTCAAGACATGCTGCGCAGTCGTGTTGAAGGATACGACCCCGAGCTTTGGCAACTCGTCAATGCCGATCCAAAAATATTCTACAACCTCACTAACAATGGGCAAAAGCTAATTGTCAAGGATAAAAAATACTTTGGCGGTATATCCTACAACGAACTTATTCTGCTCCTCGACAAACAGAACCACTTAAGAATGGTACTCAACGGCCATACTGAAGGCATGATTCGTAAAATGAAGGAGCACCTCGCTCTTTTGCTCAAACAATACGATAAAGAACGTGCTAAAAAACAAAATTAACTGGGGTTTCATTTGTCTCATACTGGCGTTTTCCTGCACTGAAACAAGCCAAAGACGCCTTCCCTACTTAGGGAACTACGATGTTTCTTACCGTCAACACAACGGTAAAACAACCACCGACACTATTTATCAGCGCATTCCAAGTTTTACCTTCTTTAATGAAGATTCCGTATTGGTAACCAATAAAACCTTTGCAGGAAAAGTATGTATCAGCGAATTCTTTTTTGCCAGCTGTCCTAGTATTTGCCCAATCATGAATACACAACTAAAGAATGTTGCCAAAGCTCTTACGCCCTACCAAAAAGAGCTGCAATACTTATCCTTTACAATCGACCCAACCAACGATACACCCAGTAAACTTAAAGCGCACAAAGCCAAACTCGGCATTACCAATCCCAACTGGGCTTTTCTAAGCGGCAACGAAGCGTTTACACATCAATTAGGTATCGAACACTTTCTTATTTTTGCTGGACGCGAAGAAGAAGCTTTGGGCGGCTATGCCCATTCTGGGGCATTTACACTCGTGGACAAAAAAGGATACGTGCGTGGCGTTTACGAGGTTGTACAACCAGATCTCAGCGTCAACAAAAAAGAATTTCAACGGTTAATAAATGACACCAAAACACTTTTCACCTATGAATACCAATTCGACGCCCAATAAAACAAACCTACGCAAGTGGATTGTTGCTGTTTCTATTGTTATACCCATTGCCGTTGCAGCACTTTTTGGCATTAAAGTAGAAGGTGTTGACTTCTCATTTCTGCCACCAATTTATGCTACAATCAATGGTATTACTGCTGTTTTACTCATTTTAGCACTCACTTTCATTAAAAACGGCAAGGTCGCCTTACACCAAAAAACCATCCAAGTTGCATTAGGGCTTAGTGTGTTATTCCTACTTTGTTATGTAGCTTACCACATGACTTCTGACTCTACTCCATACGGTGGCTCAATGAAGGCTTTATATTATACCATTCTCGTATCACACATTTTCTTAAGTGTAGCCGTTATCCCAGTTGTTCTTTTTACCTACCTCCACGCTTGGGAAGGCAATTACCAAAAGCATAAAAAATGGGCCAAATTCGCATTTCCAATCTGGTTATATGTTGCAATTACCGGTGTTGTGGTCTATTTAATGATCTCTCCTTACTATGGTCACTGATTTTTGTGTAACTTTCGTTAAACATAAAATTTCAAACCATGGCCTACCTGCACTTACTTAGCAATCACTTTCCAATACTCGGATCTCTTTTCGGTATTCTTTTATTAGTTGTTGCACTTCTCAAACCGAATTTAAACACCACGTTTAGTGCCTATATTATACTTATCATTAGTGGCATTGGCGGCATAGTTGCCTACTTTACAGGTGAGCCAGCTGAAGAAAGTATCGAACATGTGCGTGGTATATCTCACAAAGTGATTCATATTCATGAAGAAATGGCAGAAAACTCGCTTTTCTTTATATTTTTATTGACCGCCACAGCGATCATCGGGCTTTGGGCCGAACGCGCTAAGTGGGAGAGCACCAAAAAAATCGAACTTTTTGCACTCGTCGTTGGTATTGTCGCGTTTATTCTATTTGCATTTACAGGCTACCTCGGTGGTCATATCAGACATGGCGCATAATCTCGACACAAAACAAATCCGTTACGACAAAGCCTATTTGCGTTTAGCCGCAAGTTGGGCCCTCCTCTCGCATTGCACAAGAAAACAAGTTGGCGCCATTATCGTTAAAGATGCCATCATTATTTCTGATGGCTATAACGGCACCCCTGCTGGCTTTGACAACTGCTGCGAAGATGAGCACAACCAAACCCATTGGTATGTTTTACACGCCGAGGCAAACGCCATTCTTAAAGTAGCGCGCTCAACCAATAATTGTAAAGACGCCACACTTTACCTAACCCATTCACCTTGTAAAGACTGTAGCAAACTCGTCTTGCAATCCGGCATCAAACGCTTGGTTTATCGCGAGGCCTACAAAGACCTTTCCGGGGTGGAATTTCTTAAATCTGCTGGCTTAGAAGTATCACAAATTGAAAATATAGACGATGTCTGAAGAAGGCCCAAAACCACTCTATTGGCTACCCATTTTACTCACTTCCATCGGTGCATTAGGCATCTGGATCGGCAGTGGACTTTTCAGCGGTTCTAGTAATTCTAGCAAAGAATTACAAAAACTAGAACAAATCTTCCAAGTGCTCGACGAACAATACGTTGATAAAATCAACAAAGAAGAAATCTTCGAAAAGACGATTTCCGAAATGCTTCACAAACTCGACCCGCACAGTAACTATATTTCAGCAAAAGACCTCAAATTTTTAGACGAACAAACAAATGCAGCTTTTGGAGGCATTGGGGTGCGTTTCTTGCTCTTTCGCGACACAATCTGTGTTACACACGTCAATGCGCTCTCTCCGGCCTTCTCAGGGGGTTTAAAACGCGGAGACCGCATCGTTGCAATTGATGGAAAACCTTCTACTGGTAAATCTATCAGCAATGAAAAAGTAATGGCACGTCTCAAAGGAGCGCCAAATACACAAGTGAAGGTAACTCTCATCCGTAAGGGTAAAAAACTACAAAAAACATTGGTGCGTAACACCATTCCTATAGCAACAGTTCCTGCTTATTACATGATTGACAAGCAAACAGGCTACATACAAATTGCACAATTTTCGCTGCCAACCGCACAAGAATTCCATATTGCAGCGCAGAAACTGAAAGCCAAAGGAATGACTAAACTTCTGCTCGACTTACGCGGCAACGGCGGTGGAACCATGGATGCCGCAATTCAAATTGCCGACGAATTTCTTCCAGACGGCTACCTCATCTTAAGTTCGAAAGGTCAGCACAGTGAAGAAAAGAAACATTTTGCAAGCTCCGCAGGTATCCTCGAAAAAACCAAGGTGGTGGTGCTCATAGACGCGCAATCAGCCTCGGCCAGTGAAATCCTCGCAGGTGCCTTACAAGACAACGACCGCGCAAAAATTGTAGGTCGCAGGTCTTATGGCAAAGGGCTCATTCAACAAGACAAACGCCTAAAAGACGGCAGCAACCTACGCATTACTGTTGCGCGCTACTACACTCCGTCAGGCCGATCCATTCAAAGACCTTACAAAAAAGGCTACGATGCCTATCGCGCAGAGGAGCAAAAGGCGTATGCCGAAGAATACTTTAAACCCGATTCCAGCATTTTTGTAGATTCACTCAAATACAAAACGCGGAAAGGCCGTACAGTTTACGGCGGAGGAGGCATTATGCCAGACGTATTCATTGCCGGCGATACCTCAGGGACCTCATTGTATCTTTCAGAATTGCAGTGGAGCGGTGTATTTAATGCTTTTGCTTTCGACTACCTCAATCAGGCCAACCTGAATTATAGCCTCCAACAATTCCTGACTCAATTTCAAGTCACGGACCAACTCCTAAATAAATTTACAAGCTTTGCTACTAAAGAATTTGAAGTGCGTTTGCAGCGCAACGAGTTTTTACACAGTAAAGAAACTATAAAGCAGTTGCTAAAGGCAGAAATTGCCAGACATCTTTTCTTAGAGAACGGCTATTATCAAGTCATGAATAACCATGATCAAGACGTTCAGCGCGCATTGAAAAGCTTTTAATTTTTGCGGTCCATTAAAAAAACAGCAAAAATAATGCTTGCAATGGCTAGCACCGCTCCAACTGCCCACCAAAAATTATTGTCGAATTGAGGTATAAGTGGAATCATACTGCAAAGTTTAGTTCTATGAATATAATTCAATTGCAGATTTGTTCACAAGCAAATGAACAAAACGCCTTAGTTACTGAGCATGCGTGGATACGCAAAGAACAACTATCATATTATTTAGTTGGTTTTCACCCAAGTACGGCGAAAATGAGGGCCTATCAAAAAATAGGTGCCTGGCGTTAATTTGGATAAATCTTGATGGTTTTTGCCAAGTTGCCAAGCGATAGCTATTCTACCGCTTGTATCCAAAAGCTGATATTCAGACAAAAACTCCTGAGGAATATAGAGTGTGTGGATATGAAAATAAATTGCTGGATTCTTCCCATTTGAGACAGTAGCCAAGCTTGAAAAATTAAAGGAATGAAGTTTTGGCGCAATAGTAAAGACAGATACTATTTGTTCACCACTTATAAATCCTTTTGCCGAATCTGCTACACAAATACCTTCTGTTTGAGCTAAATTCAAGGTTGAACCAAGTTCTATGCGTTGATAATCAGAAGCTAAAAACAAATTATTTTGATTCAAAAAACGATACATAAACGAGCTGTATAGGCCGCTCAACTCTTTTTTGTAACCCAACAAATAGAAAACACTATTGCTTGCATCTATTGCTGCATCAGTTATCAAACCATTTACTTCAAATGAATCAGTCGGATAAGCCACCAAGGTGTCTTGCCAAGTAAGAGGTAACACATAATGCCTTGTCCATAGATTTTCCCAATTTTTAGAAAATAAGTGTAGGGAGTCTTGCCAGTAAAACAGGGCCTCACAATCGTAATTATGGGCATTTAACTGCAAACCCGTGCTTGGCTGGTCGCCAAATCTAAACGTTTGCTTTTGCGCCAAAAGGATCGTATTATTTGTATTTAACTCCACTTTTGGAATACTATAAATTGCTAAGGATGTACGGTTGCCCATATTATTACCAACATCAGCCACAAACAAATGGGATGGGCTTTGCGTCAACGCTTCCCAATCTAAATTTTGTGCATTTGATACCACCCAACTATGCACATGAGTGCCGTCTGAGGCGCGCAATGCATGAATCGCAGGCAGGTTTCCACTGTCATTAATTGAAAAAATCGTGTCATTTGTATATACCAAACCCGAAGTTTCATTGTATGGACTACTCAAGTTGGCTACTAAGATTGGCGAATAAGCGGTGGTGCCCAAATTTAGGCCTTGCGCTAGGCCAAAAGAAGAAAATAAAAGATAGAAGAACCCTAATGCGTGCTTCATCCGAGCAATTTCATTGGCCAATCCGATGCTTCTTCAGCACTAATTAATTCCAATTCGAGCAGCGTTTCAACTGTATTTCTAAGTTGGGCTGTATCCATAGTTGGCGAATTAGACCATTCTGTCTCGCTTAACCAAGATGCTACTTCATCCTTTTTTAAAGCGTAGCGCCAAGCAAGTACTTCAGGTGAATCTGCTGCTTGTTTGAGTTGCGACGCGCGCTCCTGGACTATTGATAAAACCACCTTTAATAGTGCTTGGTCAGACGCCAACACTTCGTTTCTAACAGCGATGACAAAACAAGGCCATGGGGTATAAACTTCACCGATGCGCTTGCACTTGGCTTGATCTACAAATGGTTGGGTAGTATATTTTTCCCAAAGAAAGCCCTGAGCCTCTCCGTGACTTAGCGCCCAAAGCCCGCCATATACATCGCCAACCACATCAAATGACAACGAACTTGACTCCCAACCTTCGCGTTGGGCAAGTACAAAACTCATTAAATGAGAACCTGAGCCCTCTCGTGAAATAGCAAAAGTGGCACCATCAAGGTCTTTTAACTCATGAATAGACTGATTAGCTGGAACGTGAATTCCCCAGCATAAAGGACTTTGCACATAAACAGCGATAATTTTAGCATCAAGGCCTTTTAAAATTGCACGAGTTATTCCTTCTGTTAAAAGAACGGCTATATCTAATGATCCGGCTTGCAGCCCTTTTATCATTTGACCCGTTCCGCCGGTCATGTCTGACCAATGGAGTTCAATTCCTGCCGCTTTGAACTTGCCTTCTTCAATGGCTAGGCGCCACGGGAGGTTAAAATGTTCTGGGACTCCGCCTATTTTGAAACGTTTCATGCTTCCTGATTGAAATATTGTCTATCGGACAAGTTTTTGTAATGGCCACCCAAAGCAAGTAATTCTTCATGGGTGCCTTGTTCAATAATGCGGCCTTTTTCCATTACAATGATACGGTCGGCCTGGCGAATTGTTGACAAGCGATGCGCAATTACAATAGAGGTTCTGCCGGCTGTAAGTTTTTCAGTAGCACGCTGTATTAAGAGCTCGCTTTCGCTGTCAACACTTGATGTGGCTTCATCGAGTATCAACAGAGAAGGTTGGTAAACGTAGGCCCTAATAAATGACAAGAGCTGTCGCTGCCCCGTAGAAAGAGTGCCACCTCTTTCACCGATTTTGTGCGCATATTGTTCGGGAAGCGCGCTGATAAATTCGTGAGCGCCAACTTCTTTAGCGGCTTTGATCACCTGGTCAAGGGTAATGGAAGGGTCACCTAAGGTGATATTGTTAAAAACAGTGTCAGAGAAAAGAAAGACATCCTGCAGCACAATCGCAATGTTCTTTCGCAATGTTTGTAATTCGATTGACTCAATAGGCACCTCTCCTATTAAAATTTGGCCCACTTGATGCTCGTAAAATCGACCCAATAAATTAACCAACGTTGTTTTTCCAGAACCTGTAGCGCCTACAATTGCAACGGTTTGGCCGTAGGTGATTTCTAAATTAAGATCTGAAATAACGGGTTGGTCAGCAACATAGGAGAAACTAACATTTTTGAAGCGTAAATTTTGATTGAAATCTACTTTAGTGAGACTGCCCTTATCCTGAACATCGGTTTGTTCGTCGAGAACAGCAAAAATGCGCTCAGCCCTGACAGTTCCGCGCTGTAAGATGTTGAATTTATCTGCCAACATGCGAATAGGACGATACAATTGACTGATCCAAAACACAAAAGCAAATAATTCACCAAACATGTTCTGAATTTCGGCATCTGTTTTACCTTCAGCTTGCAATGCTCCCCACACAAGCAAGGCAGCGATTGACAAAGAGCTAAGTAACTCTACAACCGGGAAAAAAATTGAATTGGCCCAAACGGCTTTGATATGCGCCGCTCTGTGTTCCGAATTGATCTGATTAAAATGACCTGCTTCTTGTTCCTGTCGATTAAATAACTGAACTAAGCTCATGCCTGTGAGCCTTTCCTGAACAAAAGTATTGAGTTTGGTGACGGCCTGTCTTTCTTGCTGAAACGACGACTTCATGGCGCGGGCGAAAATGCGCGTGGCGAAAATCAGAATGGGCACAGGCAAAAGTGTCATTAACGCAAGTTGCCAATCTGTTAGGAACATGAATGTTATAATCAGCACCAATGATAGTAGGTCGGCAGCGATATCCATCATGCCGGAAGAGAACACCTCTGTAATTGCTTCCATGTCAGAAACAACGCGTGTCACCATGGCGCCAACTGGATTTTTATCAAAATAAGACACGCGCAGCTGCATAAAATGACGAATGACTTTTTGACGCAGATCGCGAATCACAGACTGGGCAAGCAAATTTGAAAAATAGGTTCCTGCGACTTGAAGCACGGCCTCTAGCAAAAGCATAACTAAAACGAGTAAGGAGCCCAGCAACAACATGTTGGGGTCTTTTGCTTTTAAAAGGTAGCGGTCAATGAGTTGACCAATAACGTATGGTCTTGAAGGCGATAGCGCAGCTAACAAAATTGTTGCGCTTACAGCTACAACCAGGTACTTTTTATAGGGCTTGGCAAATGCGAAAAGGCGTTTGAACAAGGAATATTGTAGCTTTTGACTCATTGTATTACAAAATTAGTTCTTAATTCCTTACCTTTGCATCCAATTTTAAGTATCGTGGGCGTAAAAATCTTTGCAGG
>JAIXXP010000086.1 GCA_027490665.1 Cryomorphaceae bacterium
AAAGCCAGGTTTGTGGTGAGTGATACTGGATTCGAACCAGTGACCCCTACCCTGTCAAGGTAGTGCTCTAAACCAACTGAGCTAATCACCCGAGGAGTGCAAAGATACAAGTTTTTTTGAGCATGCAAAGTCAATAGTGTGTAGTTTTACAGCAGAATGAGTCACGATAAAATCATACTAGGCATAGACCCCGGCACCACTGTCATGGGCTATGGCCTCATTCATATCCAGCAAAATAAGCTCAAACTCCTGAATTTCGGGGTCATACAATTGCACAAACTCAGTAACCATCCGGACAAACTCAAAAGAATTTTAGAAAGACTCAACGGGCTTATTGCAGAATATAAACCTGACGAAATGGCTATTGAGGCACCTTTTTTTGGAAAAAATGTGCAGTCAATGCTCAAATTAGGTAGAGCGCAAGGGGTTGCCATTGCTGCTGCTTTGAACCACAACATGCCTTTTGAAGAATATTCTCCGCGCAGGATCAAGCAAGCCATCACCGGAAGTGGTAGCGCATCTAAAGAGCAAGTTGCCGCCATGCTACAAAAGCTTCTCGATTTTCCTGAGCTGCCTAAATACCTCGATGCAACAGATGGTTTGGGAGTGGCAGTTTGCCATCATTTTTCCAAAGGAGTGGGCGAACACAATAAAGCCAAAGGAGATTCCTGGACGGCATTTTTATCACAAAACCCGGAGCGTTTAAAGAAATGAGTACGCAAAAAATAATGGTTTATACCGACGGATCATCAAGGGGCAACCCGGGGCCAGGAGGTTTTGGAGCCATCCTAGAATTTGGCAGCAAGCGCATGGAGCTCAGTCAGGGTTTTAGGCGCACTACAAACAACCGCATGGAGCTGTTGGCAGTTATTGTGGCACTTGAACACATCAAAAACAAGAATTACACAGTTGTGATCCATTCTGACTCCAAATATGTAATCGATTCTATTACCAAAGGTTGGGTTTTTGGCTGGGTAAAAAAAGGATTTAAGGATAAGAAAAACCCCGATTTATGGCAGCGCTACTTGAACCTCCATCCGAATTTTAAACTCGAATTTGTCTGGGTAAAAGGGCATGCAGGCCATCCACAAAACGAGCGCTGCGACGAACTTGCAGTACAAGCTGCTATACAAGCGCCTAAAAATATCGATACTTGGTTTGAAGCCAATCCAAACTAAAAATGAACTAGTTGACTTAGACTAGAATTGAACTATACCAACGTTCTATTTCGCTTGCCACAACACCTTTTCTTCTAGCGACATCATCAAGTTGTTCTTGCGTGATTTTTCCAAGCCCGAAATATTTGGCATCTGGATGCGCAAAGTACCAACCACTTACCGCTGCAGCTGGCCACATTGCTAAAGATTCTGTAAGCGAGACGCCAATTTGAGCTGTTGCGTCAAGCAATTTGAAAATACCTAATTTTTCGAGGTGATCTGGGCAAGCAGGGTAGCCCGGAGCTGGCCTTATGCCACGGTACTTTTCAGCAATGAGTGCTTGATTTTCTAAGGTTTCATCTGCGGCATATCCCCAGGATTCTTTGCGCACCACTTCATGAAGATATTCGGCAAAAGCTTCGGCGAGGCGGTCGGCAAGTGCCTTGATCATGATTGAGTTGTAGTCGTCTTGCTTGGCATCAAAATCGGAAATGTAGTGCTCAATACCTAAACCGGCCGTTACGACAAAAGCGCCAATGTAGTCGTGTTGTTGACTATCTTTTGGTGCAATAAAATCGGCTAATGCGATATTGGGCTGCCCGGCAACTTTTTTGGTCTGTTGACGCAAACTGATTTGGGTGTGCAGTAGTGCTGAGTTATGAGGATCGTAAATTTCGATGTCGTCGCCAACTGCATTCGCAGCAAAAATACCGCTAACACCTTTGCATTGTAGGATATCGTCTTTTACAACTTGCGCCAAGAGCTGCTGAGCGTCTTCAAAAACCTTTCGCGCTGCTGCTCCGACTACGTCGTCTGTTAAAATTTGCGGATACTTGCCGTGGAGGTCCCAGGTTTGGAAAAAGGGAGTCCAGTCGATATAAGGGATGAGTGTTTCGATACTTGGAGTATGCAATTGCACGCCGAGTTGGTTCGGTATGGCAATAGTTTGTTCGTTGAAGGCAAGTTGCAGTGCATTGGCGCGTGCTTGCTCTAGCGATAGCAGCTCTTTTGCTGCTTGGTGCTTGGCGTGGTGATCCCTGATTTTTTCGTAGTCGGCTCGTAGTGCAGTTAGAAAGTCTGGTTTTTTAGGTCCGAGGAGGCTTTCCACTACCGTTACCGAACGCGAGGCATCCAGTACATGGATTACTGCTCCTGAAGGATAGTGCGCTTCAATTTTCACGGCTGTGTGTACTTTTGAAGTAGTGGCGCCGCCAATGAGCAATGGTATGGTGAGGCCCGCGCGCTCCATTTCTTTGGCCAAATGTACCATTTCGTCTAGCGAAGGCGTGATGAGGCCACTCAGGCCAATGGCATCTACGTTTTGTTCGATGGCGGTTTGAATAATAACTTGCGGCGCTACCATGACCCCGAGGTCGATGATTTCGTAGTTATTGCAAGCCAAAACAACCCCGACGATATTTTTGCCGATATCATGAACGTCTCCTTTGACAGTCGCCATCAAGATTTTACCAGCAGCCTGTTGTTTGCCATCTTTAGATGCTTCAATGAAGGGCAACAAATAGGCGACTGCTTTTTTCATGACGCGTGCAGATTTCACTACCTGTGGCAAAAACATTTGTCCACTTCCAAAAAGGTCACCTACTTGGTTCATGCCGTCCATGAGCGGGCCTTCAATGACTTGAATGGGGCGTTCGACCAACTGGCGTGCTGCTTCTACATCTTCATCGATGAATTCTACGATTCCTTTGATGAGGGCATGTGCCAGACGTTTTTCTACGCTTTGTTCGCGCCAAGTGAGGTCGGCGGTTTGTTGCTTGACGTCGCCTTTAACGGTATCTGCAAATTCGAGCAAGCGCTCTGTGGCGTCGGCTCTGCGGTTGAGCAGAACGTCTTCTACGCGCGTTAAAAGTTCGGGTTCAATTTCAGAATAGATTTCGAGCATGCTCGGATTTACAATGCCCATATCCATGCCGTGAGCGGTGGCGTGGTAAAGAAATGCGGCATGCATGGCTTCGCGTACTTTGTTGTTTCCTCTAAACGAGAACGACACATTTGAAACACCACCACTCACATGAGCGCCGGGCAAGTTTTGACGGATCCATTGCGTTGCACGGAAAAAATCTAAGGCATTATTGGCATGTTCTTCCATGCCCGTTGCAACCGGGAATATATTTGGGTCAAAAATGATGTCGTCTTGAGGGAAGCCAACGATATCGACTAAAATACGATAAGAACGCTCGCAAATTTCGATGCGGCGCTCATATGAATCGGCCTGGCCATTTTCATCGAAGGCCATTACAATAACTGCAGCTCCAAAACGTCTGATTTCTTTGGCTTGTTCAATAAAATTGGCTTCACCTTCTTTGAGTGAAATAGAATTGACAATTCCTTTTCCTTGTAAGCATTTGAGGCCAGCAAGAATGATTTCCCATTTAGAGGAGTCAATCATGATAGGAATGCGGGCGATATCGGGTTCTGCAGCCAAAAGATTGAGAAAGCGGACCATAGCTGCTTTGCCGTCGATCATGCCTTCATCCATGTTGATGTCTAGAACTTGCGCGCCGCCATCGACTTGTTCGCGGGCAACGGCTAAAGCTGCCTCGAAGTCGCCATCTTTGATCATGCGCAAAAAGGCCCGTGAGCCGGTTACGTTGGTGCGTTCACCGATATTCACGAAATTACTTTGTTCTGTGAGGACCAACGCCTCAAGGCCAGCTAACTTAAGCATTTGTAGGGTTCCATTTTCTTGGTGAGTACTTGGCTGCAACTTGGGCAATGGCAGCGATGTGTTCTGGTGTTGTGCCACAACAACCGCCAATAACATTGACTAAACTTTCTTGCAAAAATTGCTCAATTTGAGCGGCCATTGCGGCTGGACTTTCATCGTAAAGGCCAAATTCATTGGGTAAGCCAGCATTGGGGTGTGCACTCACGGCAAAAGGTGCTTTGTCATTGAGTACTTGTAAATAAGGACGCATCATGGAAGCACCTAGCGCGCAGTTGAGTCCGATGCTGAGCAGCGGCATATGTGAGAGAGAGATCAAAAATGCCTCGGTTGTTTGTCCGGTGAGGGTGCGGCCAGATTGGTCGGTGATGGTGCCCGAAACCATTATTGGAATTTGAACTCCACGCTGCTCAAATACTTGATCGCAGGCATACAAGGCTGCTTTTGCATTGAGGGTGTCAAATACTGTTTCAATGAGTAAGATGTCAACGCCGCCATCCATAAGGGCGTCTATTTGTTGGGCATAAGCCGCTACGAGGTCGTCAAAAGTAACTGCTCTATATCCTGGATCGTTGACATCGGGAGAAATAGAAGCTGTACGGTTGGTTGGCCCAATTGAACCCGCAACAAAACGGGGCCTATCAGTGAATTCTGCAGCCACTTCCTTGGCAATTTTGGCGCCCTGAAAATTAATTTGATAAACGGCGTCTTCAAGGTGGTAGTCGGCTTGGGCAATGGTGGTGCCTGAAAACGTATTGGTTTCGATGATGTCGGCACCAGCAGTTAAGTAGGCGCGGTGGATTTCTTTAATGATTTCTGGCCTTGTAATGGAAAGCAAATCGTTGTTGCCTTTCAAAGACATTGGGTGGTCTTCAAAGGCGCCTTCTCGAAAATCAAATTCTTCAAGTTGATGACGTTGGATCATGGTGCCCATGGCGCCATCTAAGACGAGAATGCGTTGCTGAATGGCTAATTGTAATGCGCTGTTGGTCATAATTTGCTTGGCGAAAGGTAGAAACAGCGCGTTTCAACTTATCTTTTCCCAAAATGGGATCGGATTTGGCACCTTTACAAGAATGTGAGGTTGCCAAGGTTTCATAGGGCCTGTCCCTCCACCTTTCTTAATAAGTTTATTTTAATGAACTGATGCAAAGTTACGCAGGTTTTGGAAATTACAAGGGCAATAAATACCTATTTGCACCTTTATTTTCAAGTGCTCCTTTCAATTCAAGTTCAAAAAGTGCGCTGCTGATGTGTGAAACAGGTTGGTTGGTGCTTAGAGCGAGTTCATCGATGGTCCAAGCATTTTTGGTTTTGAACTGATCGAGAATTTCTTTTTGAATGCTGCTCAATTCGAGTTGGTTTTGGAAGCTGCGTTCTTGTTGGGAATTGGTCCAATTCATGGTTTGAAGCAGGTCTTCGGCTGAGGTAAGCAGATGAGCTTGCTGATTTTTGATAAGGGCATGGCAACCTTCTGATTGCGATTGGTGAATAGGGCCAGGAAAGGCAAATACCTCGCGGTTGTAGTCGTTGCCCAGTTCAGCGGTGATCAAAGATCCACCATTTTTGTTGCTCTCAATAACGACAACTGCATCGGCCAAACCTGCTATAATTCGGTTGCGCATCGGGAAATGCATGCGGTCTGGTTTGGTGCCAATCAGAAATTCGGAAAGCAGCCCTCCATTTTTGATCATTTCTAAGGCAAGTTTCTGATTTGAAGCCGGATAAATGCGATCGACACCATGGCCTAGCACCCCAATTGTTGCCAAACCATGGTCGAGGCATTGCTGATGAACCTCCGCATCTACGCCTTTAGCAAGCCCGCTGATTACTAAAATATCTTTGGGTAAATTAGAAATGAGTTTATGAACGAGCTGCTTTCCATATGGTGTTTGTTGTCGTGTACCAACAATTGCAATACACCTTGGTTTTTGCCAGTTAGGCTCAATGCCTCTGTAAAAAAGCCCAAGTGGTGCGTCGTCGCAGTGTTTGAGTCTGGTGGGGTAAGAAGCATCGGTGATGAAATGATAACTAAGGTTTTCGTTGTTCAGGTAAGGAATTTGCCCTTGTGCTCTTAAAAGTGCACTTGCGCGGTCTGTTTTTTCGAGTTGGGCAATAGGCACGCTGGTCAATTGTTGGAGCGCATTGAGGTTCATTAGAAAAAAATCGCGCGGGTGCTCAAGTAATTTGAGAATGCGCCTCGCACGAACCGGGCCTATGCCATGCAGTTGAGAAAAGGCAATTTGATAAAGTTGGTCTGAGTGTTCCATTTTTTTAATAGCTTCGGGTAAAGTTAGAACGAACAAACAGCAATGCATTCAGTAAAATTTACGATACTATTAGTTATTTATTTTCCTATCTGTGTTTTTTCACAAGACCTTCAAAAGGACAGCATTCGTTCGAGAACCAAAGATGAAAAAGCTGTTTATGTTCGCGCTGCAAGATTTGAAAAAAATATAGAAGAGGTTTCTATTTCGATGGAAGTACTGCGCCCTTCACTAATTGCCAATAAAGGGTTTTCTAACCTCGAACAAGCGGTAGGCCAAAGCCCGGGCGTTTTTACAATGGACGGACAAGTTTCAATCCGAGGTGGCGGAGGTTATGCTTATGGTGCAGGAAGCCGGGTTTTGTTGGTTTGGAATGGCTTACCGATGTTATCGCCTGATATTGGTGACGTCAAATGGAATGCAGTGCCGATGGAGCATGCCGAGCAAATCGAAATCATAAAAGGAGCTTCATCTGTGCTTTACGGTAGTGGAGCGCTCAACGGTATTATTGCGATGAACGAAAAGGATGCACCACTTGACGGTGCCCTTTCTATCAAAGTTCAAAATGGCATTTACGGCAATCCTCCTCGTCCGAGCATGAAATGGTGGGGAGCTGCTCCTACATTTCAATTAGTCGATGTTTACGCCGCAAAACGCAAAGCGAATCATGCCTTTACGCTAGGGGTTAATGCATTTAGAGATAAAGGTTACAGAGAAGGAGATCACGAATTGCGCGCGCGCATCCACGGAACTTATGCGTATTTCTCAAAAAAAATTCCGCAACTGAAAACAGGGCTTTCTTTCCATGTACAGGCGCAGGAAGAAGGGGTTTTTATTTTGTGGCGCAATGATTCAATGGGTTATCAAGCTCTTGCCAATACTTTAAGTGAGCAGCGCGCCGTCCGCTTCAGTCTAGACCCATATCTGATTTACGTTTCCAAAAACAAGGTCAAGCATGCGCTGAGAACACGCTATTACCTGACAACAACAGGCAATGGACTTGTTTACGTAGACGCCTCTTTGGGGCAAATGTTCTATGCCGATTACCAAGCGAGTAAAAAAACCAAGCATTTTGATTTCTCGTATGGTGCTACATCAAACACAAGCCAAATTACGAGTTATATTTTTGGTGATCATTTCAGTAAAAATTTCTCAATTTACCAGCAAACCGAATGGTCTAAAGGGAAGCTAGATTTACAAGCAGGCGTGCGTCTTGAATACTGTCAACTGAACAACCAAACGCCTGAAACCAATTTCAATTGGGCCGGACGCACCTTGCCAATTTACCCTATCGTAAGATTTGGCGGGCATTATGCTTTGCAAAAGAGCACTCATTTGCGCGGCTCATTCGGGCAGGGCATTCGCTTTCCGGCAGTTGCCGAGCGCTATATTTCCACCAGCGTTGGCGGTTTGCGCATTTTTCAAAATCCGGATTTACTTGCTGAACGCGGTTGGGCAGCTGAGCTCGGACTCAAGCAAATTTTGATAGTAGGCAAGTGGAAGGCAATGTTAGATGTCGCTGGTTTCATCAATGCCTACGACAACATGACCGAATTTGCTTTTGGTGTTTTCAAGCCCGACACTATGGCTTTTTTACAAACGACGGATCCAACAGCAATTAATTATTTGAATAATTGGGTTGGCTTTCAAGCACAAAATGCAGAGCGTGCGCGCATCACGGGCATCGAATTCTCCATGAATAGCTCCGGCAAAATAGGAGAAGTAGAGGTACTTACCTTGCTTGGTTATACCTATATGAATCCGATCAGCTTGAATACCGATCCTATTTACACAGCTACTTTCTCCGACACAACAGGCTCCATGCTGAAATACCGTTTCAAGCATTTGGCTAAGGCAGATATCGAATGCAATTACAAAAAATTTGGCGTCGGTTTATCAGCCCGCTACAATTCCTTTATGCGCAATATAGATTTAGCTTTTGAAGACGGCGTACTAGGACAGGAGATTCTCGTGGGGATGGCTAATTATAGAGCTCAGTTCAACAAAGGAGTCCCCGTATTTGACTTGCGCTTTAATTACGCAATAACGGAGGCCTTCAAGTGCAACCTAATATTGAATAACCTGACCAATGCAGAATATGTCAGTAGACCAGGTGCCATTCAAGCGCCGAGAAATTTTGTTGTTCAGTTGCAGTATGATCTGTAAATATACGGATGTGAAAGTCCGTGAAATCCTTTAAATTCGCAGAAACCTACTCATCCTAACTATGAATTATATACTTGTATTTTTTATTTTGATTAGCGGTTCCTTTCTTGCCCAAAATATTCAAATTGAAGTTTTGGATGCACAGACCAATGCGCGAATAGAAGAAGCCTTTATCATCGTAAAAGGAAGTGCTCCAGTGAAAAGTCAGAATGGTGTTTTTATGCTCAAACCGGCTACTTTCCCTTTAGAACTTATTGTAAAAGCTCCGTTTTATATCTCGGATACCATTCTTGTTAAAGAGGTAACGAACACCATGTTACGCGTGGCCTTACAAGGGCAAGTTCAGGATCAAAAAACGGTGGTAGTCAGTGCAGGTAAGCGCCGTCAGGCCATTGAAGAAATTCCTGTCTCAATGGAAATCTTGCGGCCACAGCTCATCGATAACAAAGGCATCACCGACCTAGAACAAGCCGTTGATCAAACACCAGGTGTTTACACAATGGATGGCCAGGTTTCCATACGCGGCGGCTCTGGCTTTGCCTACGGCACCGGTAGCCGCGTGCTGTTGCTTTGGAATGGAATGCCTTTGCTTTCTGGCTACGCCGGAGACACCCAATGGAATGCCATCCCCATGGAACAAGCCAGCCAAGTAGAGGTCATGAAAGGCGCAGCTTCTGTACTCTACGGAAGTGGAGCTCTCAATGGCGTTATTGCGCTTGCCGAAAAAGAACCCATGCTAGAGCCAGTCACCAAAGTAAAGATGCAATATGGCCTGTATGGTGCGCCGCGCCGAAGCTCCCTCAAATGGTGGTCTACACCACCAATGAATCAGCAATTAGAGGTTTTTCATAGCGCACTCAAAAAGCGTTTTGGCTACACCATATCTACTACTGGCTTCCACAACGATGGCTACCGCATTGGCGAGTCTGAGTTTCGTGCACGCGTCTCAGGCACCATTTACGCCAAGGCGATCCTAGATAAGCGTCTTAAGGCTGGCCTTGGCTACAACTTTCAAGTTCAAAAGACCGGAAACTTCCTCATTTGGCAAAACGATTCTTTAGGTTACACACCCAGCGGTTATGGTGACACCACAGCCGGGGCCTCCACCCTGAGCTATAATTTTGGCCAGCGCTTATTTTTAGATCCCTATGCCAAGTACATCGATAAACGCAATAACCTCCATCAGCTCAAAACGCGTCTATATTGGGTTTCTAACGAAAATCTCAGCAATCCTAGCCAAAGTAATGCGGCCACCATTTCCTACGCCGACTACACCTTTCAGCATAAATTTGGCCAAGGTAGTACGCTGAGCGCAGGTGTCACCGCAATTCAAAACGTAGTCACTTCTCAACTTTTTGGAAACCACAATTCTCAAAATTATGCGGCATATTCGCAATTAGAATACCACAAAAACAAACTTGATCTAAGTGCAGGAGTACGCCTAGAATATTTTGAAATGGACGGCAACAAACCCGACTCTCAATTTCAGCTTCCTGGCAAAGATTCATTGTTTGTACCCGTTTATCCTGTTTTGCGAACAGGCTTGCATTATGAGCTCAAACCATTTACACACTTGCGTGCAAGCTTTGGTCAGGGCATTCGCTACCCGAGCGTAGCAGAGCGCTTTACCCAAACATCTGTTGGCGCGCTCAATATATTTCCTAATCCGCAACTCCGCCCAGAAATTGGTTGGGCCGGAGAAATCGGTATCAAACAAGGCTTCAAAATTGGCAACTGGAAAGCCATGCTCGACGCTGCCTTTTTTGTCAATCAGTACAGCAACATGATGGAATTCTCCTTTGTTTATTTCAATCCAATAACCCAGCAGCCACTTAATCCACTCAATCCTTCCCCAGAAGATATCCAATTCTTAACAAGTGGTCAATACAACATAGCAGACTGGGTTGGTTTCCAAGCCCAGAACGCCGAAAAAGCCCGTATTTCAGGTCTCGATCTCTCTTTTAATTCGTCGGGTAAACTTGGAAATGTGGAGTTGGTTTCCCTTATTGGTTACACCTACATGAATCCAATTTCTCTCAATGACAACCCTCAATATACCGCCAACTTTTCTGATACTACCACAAACATGCTCAAATACCGCTTCAAGCATTTGGCAAAGGCCGATATCGAAGCAAATTATCAAAAGTTCAGCTTTGGCGCTTCCATGCGCTACAATAGTTTTATGCGCAATATCGACCGTGTTTTTGAAGACGATCTCGATCCTTCGCTCACCTCAGAAGTTTTTATACTTCCGGGGCTCAAAGCTTATCGCCAGCAATTCAATGGGGGTAATTTAGTATTTGATGCGCGCTTTGCTTATACCCTCAAAGACCAATACCGCATTTCGTTTATCGTCAATAACTTATTGAATGCCGAGGTTACTTCTCGCCCAGGCGATATCCAAGCACCGCGCAACTTCATTGTCCAACTTCAAGCCAAATTTTAATGAAAGTACTTGGTGTTATTCCAGCACGCTACGGATCTTCTAGGTTTCCCGGCAAACCGCTCATTGACCTCAAAGGAAAGTCAATGATACAACGTGTGTATGAAGGTGCTCAAAAGGCAACCCTTCTCGATGACCTCGTCGTTGCCACCGACGACGACCGCATTTATCAAGAAGTAAAGCGTTTTGGCGGGCAAGTACTCTTGACAAGTTCCATGCATCAAAGCGGAACAGATCGTTGCGCTGAGGTGCTTTCTCAATTTCCAGATTATGACGTCGTTATCAATATCCAAGGAGATGAGCCTCTTGTGTCAGCTATCCAACTCGATCAATTGCTGCGTGCTTTTGAAGATCCCGAAGTTAAAATTGCAACTTTAGTACATCCCGACGTCTCACCTGCCGATTTAGAAAATGTCAACCGCATTAAGGTGATTTCCGATTACCAACACAACGCTATTTACTTCTCGAGAAGTGCGCTTCCAAATACCCACTATGCCAAAGCACAACAATTTCCTTGGCTCAGACATATTGGCTTGTATGCCTATACTGCAACAACCCTTGCGCACATAGCTGGTCTTGCGCCTTGTGCACTTGAACAAGCAGAGTCGCTCGAACAATTGCGCTGGCTATACTACGGCTACAACATTCGCCTCATCACAACAAACATCGAAACGCCAAACATCGATGTGCCCGCCGATCTAGAAAAAGTGTTGCCTTTTTTGTAATCTGCTCAGACTTTTGTAAATTTGTTAGATGCAGGGTTTTGAAGATATCGTCATTCAACTTTTACTCCGACACAATTGCGTCGTAGTGCCAGGTTTTGGCGGTTTCGTGGCCAAGCAAGTTTCTGCCGAGCTCGACCTCCAAAAAGGAATCCTAAGCCCTCCCAAAAAAGCCTTACTCTTCAATCGTTTTTTACTAACTGATGACGGTCTACTTTTAGCCGAATGCGCACGTCAGTACGGTCTTTATTATGAAGATGCCAAAGGACAATTGCAAGACTTTACAGACGCCTTACAACGTCAGTTGCTCAATGGTGAAACCATCAAACTTGCAAAGCTCGGTACTTTCACTCGTCAGTCTGACGGTCAAATCACCTTTGAACAAGACCGTTTCTTTAATTTATTGCTTTCTTCTTATGGTTTAGGCAATCTCAATTTTGTTTCCAAACCAGTAGAAAAAATAGAGGAGAGCCCAGTCATTGAATTAGAACCTGTTGTAGGTGCTTCAAAAATCAAATGGGCCCGTGTGGCAGCCGCAGCATGCTTTTTGCCGCTTGCCTTTTATTCCTTCTGGATACCAACCCAGACAAACGCCTTGCAGTCAGGCTTGTTCTCTTCGTCGGACTTCAATCCAATGCATGAGCAAGCAGAACCTGCTTACAACAAAACAAAACTTCGTCTCAAATCTGCTCCGGTTGTAAGCAATTCAAATTTGGAATTTGAACTCAAAGAGCGTGCGCGTTTAGAAACCTATGAATGGCAACCTGGCTACTCATTTAGGGTTCAAATCCCTGCTGAAAAGAGCATTGCTCCAGCTCCAACGCATGTAGCAACAACCGCGGCCTATGACTTTATCGTAGGATGTTTTTCAAACTTGCAAAACGCTCAAACGCTTCAGCTCAAATTGCAGCGCGATGGCTTTGCCGCTAGGCTCATTCAAAATGGCCCACTCACAAAGGTGAGCGCTGGTGCGGCTCAAAATCTTACAGAACTTCAACAAATCCAGCAACAAGCTGCGGCACGTGGTTTGCAAGGCTGGGTACTCAACAACTAAAATTTACGCATGAAAAAAATCTTCAGTTTTATACTATCCATCGGGATCAGTACAACCCTTCTAGTAGCGCAAACAACCAATGTAGAGGGCAGTAAATACCAATTCAAACAACTCGTTCAGCTAGACGCCACACCTGTTCAAAGCCAGGGCCAAACCGGAACCTGTTGGTCTTTTTCTGCAACGAGCTTCTTTGAGTCAGAAATCCAGCGTTTGGGTGCAAAAAAGCCAGTTATTTTATCCGAAATGTTTGTAGTGCGCAAAGCATATGAACTCAAGGCTGAGAAGTACATTCGCATGGATGGAAAAATCAATTTCAGTGAAGGTGGGGCTTTTCATGATGTTCCCCTCGTTATCGAAAAATTTGGAATTGTTCCTTACGACGTGTACACAGGACTGAACGGTTCAGACAAGTACAATCATGGCGAAATGTTCAATCAACTCAATGCTGTCATGACAGATATCATTGCTCGTTTAGGGCGTCCGGAAGGTATATCCGATGACTGGAAGCGCAAGTTCAATAGCATGCTCGACATGTATTTGGGTAAAGACATCGAAACATTCGAATACAATGGTCAACGTTTTACACCAAAATCATATGCTGCATCTTTAGGTCTTGACATGAAAAACTACGTGTCGCTCACTTCGTTTACAAATCATCCGATGTATAGCCAATGCATGCTCGAAATTCCAGATAACTGGGCTTGGGGTATGAGCTACAATATCGGCATGGAAGACCTCGTCGAAACCACAATTCATGCGCTCAAAAATGGTTATACACTTGCTTGGGGTGCCGACGTATCTGAAGATGGATTCAGCTTTAAAAATGGTTTAGCTATTGTTCCTGCAGATCCAGGCATGATAGAAGTTATTGGCAAAGATGACAAACGTTACAATAACGCAGGCGCTGAGCGCAAGTCTAATGCATTCTTGGAGCCGATGAAAGAAATGATAATTACACCTGAGCTACGTCAAAAAGGCTACGACAACAAAACCACCACCGATGACCACGGCATGCATATCGTTGGTCTGTTCCAAGATCAAAACGGAACGCGCTATTTCTTGGTAAAAAATTCTTGGGGCACCAGTAATTTACCGAAGGGTTACTTATATGTATCTGAAAATTATTTCAAGTACAAAACCATTAATATTTATTTGCATAAGGACGGAATTCCACAAAGCATCAAAACAAAACTCAAATTTTAGTTCTTTCCCGGTCCTATCTGGCAAGATTTTTGTCTTTAATCGTGAAAAAAAATTTATGAAAAAGTACATTGTCCTATCATTATTATTTCTTGGTTTAATCTCCTGCGAGAAAAGGATAGAAAAAAGAGAGCTTTTATCGATTCAAAGCACGCGCATCGAGTCTGCATTCGACGAAATGACGAACATTTCAGACCAAGCTATTGATGGTTCCTTGGTTTACTACAAAAGTGGGAGCGTGATTGTCACGAAGCCGGGAGAGAAGCCCTTGTTGCCCAAAACACCGTGTAATGTCATCATTACCATAGATACGATCTCCCAACCACACACCCTGACGGTCGATTGGGGCAATACCAACTGTGATTGCAACGATGGCAAAACCCGCCGCGGCAAAATCATCACCACTTTTACGGGTTCTTACTTGGCTCAGGGTACAGTCCTGACGCATACACCACAAGATTATTATGTCAATGACATCCTTATTGAAGGTACCAAAACAGTCCAAAACATGGGCTTGAATGCAGCTGGAAAACCACACTTTAATGTAGACATAGACGGACAAGCTACTTTCCCAACAGGTGAAACAATGAGCTATATTTCTTCAAGGCTTCGAACCTGGACAGCAGGTTTCAATACGCCAATTTTCCGCTGGGATGACACCTATGAAATCACTGGAACAGCAAGTGGCAATCACTCCAATGGCAATAGTTTCAATTCGCTCACTACTACGCCGATTGGAATACAAATTGGCTGCGGTTTTCCTGTGAGTGGTACAATTGAATTCACCCCGTCTGGTTTGCCAACCAGAACTATAGATTATGGTAACGGTACCTGTGACCAAACATTTACAGTTACAGTCAATGGCAATACTTACACGTTTAATTAGTTAATTGTTTGATAATCAATATAAAAAGTGTTCAAAGTGTCATTTGAACACTTTTTCTTTTTTATTGTTATTTTTGTAATAACAACAAGAACTCAAAGATGAAAACTGTAGGTGTAAACGGATTCGGCCGCATCGGTCGTTGCTTCACAAGAATAGCTTTGCAAGACCCACAAGTAAATGTGGCACTTGTGAATGATTTGGCAGATGTCAAAACGCTTGCCCATTTGCTGAAATACGATAGCATTCACGGGCCCTTTCATCTTTCATTCGAAATAGTTGACAACACCCTGGTTTTTGAAAATGGCAAGAAGCTTGTTTTCATCAGCGAACGCAATCCAGAACTGATCAATTGGGCGGCCTATGGTGTAGAGGTTGTCATTGAATCTACGGGTTTATTCTTGACACGCGAGGCTGCTTCAAAGCACCTTATTGGTGGAGCTAAACATGTTGTGATCAGTGCACCAGCCAATGACGAAGATATTCCTTCTGTTGTTTTAGGTGTCAATGATGCTCAAATTGATTGGACAAGTTCTGTTATTTCAAATGCGTCTTGCACCACCAATAACGCCGCTCCAATGGTGAAAGTACTTAAGGAGGTACTGGACATTGAAGTAGCATATATTTCTACTGTTCACAGCTACACCTCTGATCAGCGTCTGCACGATGCGCCACACAAAGATTTGCGTCGCGCAAGAGCTGCAGCCAATAGCATCATACCAACTTCAACAGGAGCAGCCAAGGCCATTACCAGAATTTTCCCTGATTTGAAAGGTAAAATAACAGGCGGGAGCTTTCGTGTTCCAGTATCAGATGGCTCTGTTACCGAAATGACTCTCGTGACAAAATCTGATGTTAGCACTGAGCAAATCAATGCAGCAATGAAAGCAGCGGCGGAAGGTCCCCTTAAAGGGATTCTTCAATATACCGAAGACCCAATTGTATCTGTCGATGTATTGGGTAACCCACACAGCGTTGTTTTTGATGCAGGGCTCACTACCGTGTTTAATGGCCTCATTAAAGTTGCCGGTTGGTATGATAACGAAGCAGGTTACTCCAATCGTTTGGTAGACGTCGTAAAAAGATTTTAGGCCTCTAAAGCTTCAACTCCTGGTAAGGTTTTTCCTTCAAAATACTCTAATAGTGCACCGCCACCCGTGCTCACATAACTCACTTGTGAACTGAGGTTAAATTGTTGTACGGCTGCGGCGCTATCACCACCACCAATTAAACTGAATGCGCCCTTTGCAGTTGCTTCTGCCACAGCCAATGCAATGTTTTTGGTGCCAGCTTCAAATGCAGGTATTTCAAATACGCCCATTGGGCCATTCCACAATATTGTTTTACTCTCTAGCAAGACGGCTCTGAAAGTTTCAATTGCTTTTGGACCGATATCCAAGCCCATCCAGTTGGCTTCTATTTCGCCTGAGTTCGCAATTTTTGTTTGGGCATCTGCGGCAAAGCGGTCTGCGACAATAGCGTCTTCAGGTAGGTGAATTTGCACACCCATGGTTCTGGCACGATCTAGAATTTCCTTGCAGGTATCCACGCGCTCCTCTTCGCAGAGGGAAGCGCCAATTTGACCACCCATTGCTTTATAAAACGTATAAGCCATTCCTCCGCCAATAATGATATGGTTGGCAATTTGCAATAGGTTTTCTACGATGAGTACTTTGTCCGATACCTTGGCTCCACCAACAATTGCAGTGAAGGGGCGCTCCGCATTGTGCAGTACTTTTTTAGCGTTTTCAATTTCTGCATTCATGAGTAGCCCTGCCATTTTATCGTTCGGAAAAAAAGAGGCCAATTGGGTAGTGCTGGCATGCGCACGGTGTGCTGCGCCAAAGGCATCATTGACATAGCAATCGCCGTGTTTTGCTAATTTTTCTGCAAATGAATGGTCACCTTTGGTTTCTTCCGGGTAAAAACGAACATTTTCAAGTAGCAACACCTCGCCAGGTTGTAGTGCCTTGCTTTTTTCGAAAGCTTCTTCACTGATGCAATCTGCTGCAAATTGTACTTTTACGCCAAGTACTTCGCTGACATTAGCACAAATTTGAGCCAAAGAAAATATAGCCTCTGGTCCATTTTTAGGTCGGCCAAAATGTGAAAGCAATACCACACTTCCGCCATTTTTGAGGATTTGTTGAATGGTAGGTAAGGCGGCGCGGATGCGCTTGTCGTCGGAAACAAGTCCTGTTGTTTTGTCCATCGGGACATTGAAATCGACGCGTACAATGGCGCGTTTTCCTGCAAAAGCATAATTGTTGAAAGTACTCATGTGTTGATGGATGATTTATTTTTTATGAAAAAGACTACCGTTGGCTTGGGCGCTTGGCATAATGGTGATGTCGGCAATACTGACGTGTGCAGGTCTGCTGACAATAAACGCAATAGTTTGGGCAATGTCTGTTGCTTGTAGTGCCTCAAAGCCTTCGTAAACACTTGCGGCCGTTTGCGCATCTCCTTTGAAGCGCACTAAAGAAAATTCTGTTTCTGCTGCTCCTGGTGCAATGTTACTCACCTTAATTTGGTGCGGCAGGAGGTCTATGCGCAGCGCCTTCGAAATGGAATCTACGGCATGCTTGCTCGCGCAGTAAACGTTTCCGCCGGCATATACTTCTTTGCCAGCAATGGAAGATATATTGATGAGGTGGCTAAACGGGTGCTTTTTAAGTAAAGGAATGACGGCATGGCTCATATAAAGTAAGCCTTTGATGTTGGTGTCTATCATGCGGTTCCAGTCGTCTGAAAGCCCGGTATCTAAAGGACCTCTTCCGACAGCAAGCCCGGCGTTATTGACTAAGATAAAAATGTTGTCTGCGATTTCCTTGGGTAAGTCGGCAATGACTTGTTTGACCTGTACCTCATGACACACATCGAGTTGGGCAATATAAACGGGCGTTTGAGTCAGTTGATTTTGTAGTTCTTCAAGGCGCTCCGTTCTGCGCGCTAATAAAACCAAGCCGTAGCCCATATTTTGTAGTTCTCTTGCCGTTGCCGCGCCGAAGCCTGAACTTGCACCTGTAATGATCGCATATTTCATGCTGCAAAATTGACAAAAAAAACGCAGTTGCTTGTCAAAATGGCAGTTTTTAGCACATGGCATTTTTATTGAGAGGCGAATGACATAAAAATAGAAACACAATGAAAACAGGTCAAATTCATGTTCAAACGGAAAACATCTTTCCGATCATTAAAAAATTCCTTTACTCAGATCACGAAATATTCTTGCGTGAGTTGGTTTCAAATGCGGTAGACGCCTCCCAAAAGCTCAAATTCTTGGCTAAAAACGGCGAATTCAAAGGCGAACTTGGCGAGCTCAAAGTAGAGGTTTTGCTAGACAAAGAAGCCAAGACGCTCACCATCCGCGACAACGGTATCGGCATGACAGCCGAAGAAATTGATAAATACATCAATCAGATTGCTTTTTCGGGCGCAGAAGAATTTGTCGAGAAATATAAAGGAAAAGAAGGTGCAGAGCAAATCATCGGACACTTTGGTTTGGGCTTCTATTCTGCCTTTATGGTTGCCGAGAAAGTACAAATCCGTACACTTGGCCGCTATGAAGGAGCGCAAGCGGTACAATGGGAGAGCAATGGCTCACCTGAATACACCCTTATCGACATCGAAAAAGAAACCCGAGGCACAGACATCGTATTGTTCATCAATGAAGAATCCGCTGAGTTCCTTGAAAAACAACGTGTGCAGGGCATTTTAGATAAATACTGTAAATTCTTGCCAATTCCTGTTGAGTTTGGTACCAAAACCGACTACATCGATTCTCCAGAAGGAGAAAAAGACGACAAAGGCAATATCAAGCGCGTTGCAATAGATGTTCCTAATCAAGTCAATAACCCAAGCCCCGCCTGGACCAAAGCACCTGTAGACCTCAAACAAGAAGACTACGACCAATTTTACCGCGAGTTGTATCCAGCCACTTTTGAGCAGCCGCTTTTCCATATTCACCTCAACGTAGATTACCCTTTCAACCTTACGGGCATCCTCTATTTTCCAAAAATCAAGGAAAATGTAGAAGTGCAGCGCAATAAAATCAACCTTTACAGCAACCAAGTTTTCATCACAGACAGCGTCGCCGAAATTGTTCCTGAATTCCTCACCTTACTACATGGTGTCATTGACTCGCCAGACATCCCACTAAACGTTTCTCGTTCTTATTTACAGAGCGACGGAAATGTCAAAAAGATATCTGCGCACATTACTAAAAAGGTAGCCGACAAATTAGCCGAGATGTTTAAAAAAGACCGCGCCGATTTCGAAGCTAAATGGCCAGACCTCCAGGTTTTTGTGCAGTACGGTATGTTGTCAGAAGAGAAATTTGCAGAAAAAGCCAAAGATTTCAGTTTGTTCAAAACAACCGACAACGAATGCTTTACGCTTCAAGAATATACCGATAAAGTGAAGGTTTTGCAAACCAATAAAGACAATAAAACAGTTTTCCTTTACACCAATGACGCCGAAGAGCAGTATGCATTCGTGAAGAAAGCCAAAGAGCGCGGCTACTCAGTTTTATTGCTAGATGGCCCGCTTGCTCCACACTGGATTTCTAAGTTAGAGCAGAGCAACGAAAACATCAGTTTTGCACGCGTAGATGCAGATAGCCTAGACAAACTCATTGCCAAAACAGACGAACTCCCTTCCAAACTTTCAAAAGAGGAAGAAGAAACCCTAAAGCCACTTTTTGAAGCGCAGGTCAATAAAGAAAAATTTACGGTGCAGTTTGAGAGCATGAGCGAGCATGAAGCGCCAATTATTGTTACTCAGCCAGAGTTCATTCGCCGTATGATGGAACAACAAAAATTGGGTGGAGGCGGAGGCTTCTACGGCGCTTTTCCTGAAATGTACAACCTTACAGTCAATGCCAATCATCCAGCAATAAGCAAAATTTTAGGTCAAGAAGGAGCTGCTCAAGAGCAAAGCACGAAGCAATTAGTAGACCTCGCTATGTTGGCGCAGGGCCTACTTAAAGGAGCTGCACTTGATGCTTTCATTCAGCGCAATATCGAACATATTGCATAAATGACTAGCTTTGACTTCGCTTAAATTCTAGATTTTGTACAAATGGATCTTGGGCATCGGCGCCCTCATTTTAACCCGTAAAATTGGTTTTGCCATCTTTGGCTTTGCCATCGGATCACTCATCGATCAATACCAACAAGCGTCCAAAAACGGGCAAGGTGGGCAGCGTGAAGGCACTACTCAAGATCCATTTGAGTTCTACCGCAGGCAGAGCTCCATGTACGACCTTCCTACAATGCTCATGGCGCTTTCAGCAGCAGTCATGAAGGCTGACGGCAAGGTGTTGCGCATTGAGCTCGACTTCGTAAAAAACTTTTTTTCGGCACAGTTTGGCAAGCAATTTAACGCCACACACCTTCAAACGCTGCGTCAATTTTTAGATGCACCGAGCATTCCCCTGCAAGACATCTGCCACGACATCCGCACCCGCATGACCCAAGAAGTCCGGGTTCAGCTTGTGCATTATTTATTTGGTATCGCCAAAGCAGATGGCGACGTCGGTACGGCCGAGCTCAATGTTATTTCGCGTATTGCCACTATGCTTGGTATTCCAGCTGTAGAGTTTGAAAGCCTCCGCAATATGTTTTACCGCAATGTCGACTCCGACTACAAAATTTTAGGCATCGACGAAAAAGCCACAGACGAAGAAGTCAAAAAAGCCTACCGCAAAATGGCTGTTGCGCATCACCCAGACAAAGTCGCGCACATGGGTGAAGAATACCTGAAAGGAGCAAAAGAAAAATTCCAACAAATTCAAGATGCCTACGAAGCTATTAAGAAGCGTCGTGGCATCAAATAAAATGCATTATGTCTGATAACCGTTACCAACAACGCGGCGTTTCTGCCGGAAAGGAAGATGTTCACAAGGCCATCTCAAAACTAGATAAAGGTTTGTTCCCTAAAGCATTTTGCAAAGTGGTTCCGGACTACCTTACTGGCGACCCTAATTATTGTGTAGTTATGCATGCCGATGGCGCGGGCACGAAATCTTCTTTAGCCTACGCTTATTGGAAGCAAACTGGCGATATTTCTGTTTGGCGTGGCATTGCCCAAGATGCACTCATCATGAACATCGACGACTTACTTTGTGTTGGGGCTACTGGGCCAATTTTGGTTTCAAGTACCATTGGCCGCAACAAACTTCTGATTCCTGGCGAAGTATTGGCCGCCATCATCAACGGCACCGAAGAACTTTTAGAAGAATTACGTGGTTATGGCATCGATATTTATTCAACCGGCGGTGAAACAGCCGATGTCGGAGACCTCGTTCGCACCATTATCGTAGACTCTACTGTTGTTTGCCGCATGCCGCGCAATAAGGTCATCTCTAACGACGGCATTCGCCCATGCGACGTCATTGTTGGTTTGGCTTCATTTGGTCAAGCTACCTACGAAAACGAATACAACGGCGGAATGGGCAGCAATGGCCTTACAAGCGCACGTCATGACGTCTTTCATCATTCGCTCGCAGATGCATTTCCAGAGACCTATGACAGCTCCCTGCCGAAAGATTTAGTGTATAGCGGTTCAAAACACTTGACAGACGCCGTAGAAGGAAGTCCGCTGAATGCTGGTAAACTTGTTTTATCTGCAACAAGAACCTATGCACCCGTTATAAAAGCTATTTTAGATGCGCACCACAACGACATTCATGGCATGGTTCACTGCTCTGGCGGTGCTCAAACCAAGGTGCTGCACTTCATAGACAACCTACATGTCATCAAAGACAACTTATTTACCACCCCTCCTTTATTTGAAATGATCCAGGCAGAATCCAAGACACCATGGCAAGAAATGTATAAGGTTTTCAATATGGGACACCGCATGGAAGTTTATGTAAGTGAGGAACTTGCGCCAGAAATCATCCGTATTTCGGAGCAGTTTGGCATTGCAGCTCAGGTTGTAGGAAGGGTAGAGGCAGCTGATCACAAAAGAGTAACTATTTCTAGTCAGCACGAAGAATATACATATTTAGGATAAAAAAATTGAAAAAAAGCTTTTAAAAACGGAATGTTTTTGTACTTTTGCCATCCGTTCATTGAACACATGGTGGGATGGGTGAGTGGCTGAAACCAACAGTTTGCTAAACTGTCGTACGGGTAACTGTACCGCGAGTTCGAATCTCGCTCC